>JADJRL010000003.1:0-300000 GCA_016712225.1 Candidatus Defluviibacterium haderslevense
TTTAGAACAAATACAACGTACTAAGCTGTATGGAAAGCGGACTAAGACCCGGAATTATGTTAGGTTTGGGTGAGACAAAAGAAGAAGTTTTAATGGTTATGGATGATTTGTTGGCCTCAGGTTGTGAGAAATTTTGACTTTAGGGCATTACCTTCAGCCTACTAAGATGCATTTGGAAGTTGCAGCTTTTATTCACCCGGATGTGTTGCTGAATATAAGGAAATAGGCTTAAAAGGGATTTATGTATATAGAAAGCGGGCCTTTAGTTCGCTCCAGCTATCACGCTGAACGACATCTGGTCTAAATGGCTCGATATTTGAATTTAATTGTTATGGTCTTTTTTCAGTATTTACCCTGAGTATTAGATCTGATAAATGTGTTTTCTTTGCATTTCATGTTGTTGCTCTAAATTTTTAAGATGAGACTAAAATTTGGTTTTTGATATGGGTTCTTACTTGTAGTGCTCTTTTAGCCCAGAACTATGTTGTCAATAGTAATACTGATACAGATGATGGCGTTTGCGATATGGCGTTCACTGTAGTCTTAGAGAGGCGATTAATGCAGCTGAGCAGATGGCGTTCAAGTGCGATCACATTCAAAATGTGCAGGAGCTGGACCGCATAATATGTTACCAGGTGGACCCTATCCTACCGTAAGCCAAGATGATTTAACCATTATTGGAGAAACTCAACCGGAGGACCTGGATCAGTGATCATCTTTTTTTTAAACAGAATTTTGGAGAGTTCCTTTTTGGACTATGCCCGGAAATCAATTTTCTGTCGGTAGCTAGGTTTTCCACCAGAATTATGCAGATCCCAATGATCGCCTTTTAGTTTTGATGCTGCAAAGGATGCTGCCAATGCACGAATTTATAATTGTATCGTTAATGGAGATAATTTCACAGTTCCAGTTACGGTGGCTAGTTCGGTTTGGTCAATCAAAGTTCGAATTTTACATTAAAAAAATCCATTTTCGGATCGGACTATACTTTGAGTTCTATTACAGCCACAAAAGCTGCGGTAAATATTGACCCATTGCAAGGATCCAAAAACGTTACCATAGATTCAAATATTTTTGTCAATACGAATAATGCTATTTCTTCCAGTGGTGGTATTTGTAGCATAAACCAACAATATTTTCGGTGCTGTAGACATCAAAAACAATATTTTCTTTGCACCAACTTCTGGAATCGAACTGCTAGGTGGCGGAGCCTCATACAATCAATGATAATTTTTTCATTTTCCAAAAACATTTGCAATTCGAAGTAACAATCTAAATCAAGATTTAAACATTTTCAGAAATAGATTCAATCAAGTTGCATCTGATATTATTTTAAATGGAAATACAAATGCAACTTATAACATTGCTCGTAATTATGGAAGAGATGGGCTTACTTTCTATCTCACTTAATCTACAACATGACTACACTTCAAATTTATACCGAAATGATATAAAAAACTATAATTCCATCTATCCAAATAATCTAGAGCCTGGGATTTTAAAAGCCCGATATATTGATAATCTAATATAGTGTATAAACAATAATGTAGTATCATTAAATGGTAGCAACTTTCCTGCACCAGGTAATCCAACCATTACTTGTAGGAATCGAGATCAAATCGTTGGTACCGGAAATCCAACTGATTCCATAGTAGTTTATGCAAACCGACGAACCGCTGTCCTAATGCCAATTGTCAAGGTGGATTTGAACTCGGACGAACACAAGCAAATAATTTAGGTAATTGGACATTGAATGTCGCTTATCCAAATCAACATAGCATTTCTGCATATCAATTAAAAGCAATACAGCCACGACTCCAAGTATTTATTCAGAATTCTCCAATTGCTATAAATGTACACAGCCTATCAAGTCTACTTTTCACAAACTATCTGTAAGGGACAAAGTATATTATTCAGAGGAAAACTTTATAACGAAGCAAATCCCTAAAGATTCATTTAATGTGACTGGTGATGGAGTAAGTATATGTGATTCTGTGTTCGTTGTAAATATTCAATTTCAAAATGGCATACGTCAAATGATTGATAGCACCAATTTGTTTAATGATACCACTAGAATCGGTGGAAAAGAAATTTCAAAATTAAATCCAATTGATTCAATAACTAATTTAAAAAATGTCTTCGGATGCGATAGATTGTTGTTCTTAATGGAATCGAAAGAGGTTTATCTACTTACACTAAAACAATATGTTCCAATGCTAGTGAAACTATTGGAGGAACAGTATTTGACAAAAACAATCCTAAAGGCACGGCTATACTCAAAGGTCAATCCGCATTTGGCTGCGACAGCGTAGTTTTGGTAGATTTAACCATTAAAAACTTTACGGTCTTTGATCTAAAAGAGACATGTGTCCAAATACTCAATTGACTATAGGTACTGAAGTGTTTGATGCCGCAAGGCCAAGCGGAAGTGTCACTCTTATGGGAGCTTCAAGTACAGGATGTGATAGCATTGTCAATGTAACGCTTAACTATCCTAATAATACTGCTTTGTAAAAACTCGATCTTTGCCCTGAAGACAGTATTTTCATTGGTGGTAGTAAAGGTCGGTATTTTAGCGCACGAAATCCCATCGATACATTAACATTAACCAATGGTTCATCATTTGGCTGTGACAGTATCATTTTTGTAAACTTAAATATTCTTAAGAATGGAACTGGTGTTTATAAAGCCGATATTTGTCGAAGAGATACACTCGTTTTACAAGGTGAAACATTTTCTTCAGGAAGAACAACTGGTATATTAAAAGTTGCCAATGGATCAAACCAATGGCTGCGATTCCATTGTTCAAGTTGACCTCACGGTAATTCCCGATGCCAATGGTCAATTGGATACTACGCTTTGTGAAAATGATACCTTGAGATTATTTGGAGAGGATTTCTTCAAGCCAAGCCATCTGGACCCATAAGAATTATAAAAGGCTCATCCAGATTGTGTGACAGCTTCTTATTAGTCAATGCTACATTTGTTAAAGAATCTTTTGGTAATTTCTCAACCACAATTTGTAAAAAGATAGTATCAAAATTCAAAATGTAACTTTTTCAGCAAACAAAACATCAGGTACTTTAATCGTAAAAAAGGATCTGCAAATGGTTGCGATTCTACCGTTACAGTCAACATTAATATCGCCCTTTCAATAAATGCTCAATTCACCAAAGAAAATTTGGATTGTAATGTACCGAATACCGGACGAATTGTAGTGAATAATATATCAGGAGGTATTGGTCCGTTTAATGTATCCATTGATAATCAGGCAAGCCTTCCTTTTACACCCGACCTTGATCTAGCTAATCTAAGTTTTGGATCTCATCGAGTTAAAATATTAGACCAATTCGGCTGTGATACTACCTATACACTAAATATCGACACAGTTAGTACCCTACAATTGGTGCTACCGAATGATGTTACGATTGATAAGGGCGCTCTGTATTGATCAAACCATCCACCAATTTTGTTCCTACCATAATTACATGGACGCCGGTAGCTAATCTAAGTTGTACGGATTGCCTTGAACCAACTGCCAAGCCTGATGTAACAACCAACTATTTGTTGACTCTGGAAGATGCTAATGGTTGTACTGTAAGCGATAATATGAATATTACGGTTCGTGTTGAAGAAGCTGATATTTATATCCCTACTGTATTTTCTCCTAATGGGGATAATATCAATGACATATTTGAAGTCGTTTTCCATTTTCCTGATAAAACGAAAATTAATGTATTTCAAATATTCGACCGTTGGGGTAACCAACTTTATGAAAAAAGTAAATGGTACAATCGGTGAAAAAATTGGATGGAATGGCGAATTCAAAGGTAAAAAGTAAACCCGGGTGTTTATGTCTATGCCATACAGTATGAAGCCATAGATGAAGAACCAAAATGGCGCAAGGGCGGAATTACTTTGTTAAGGTAAGAATCATAATTTCTGATCTGGCGATCTAACTGATCTTGAATTTTAGTTTAAGTCCAAGGATTTGTTCTAATTAAAGAAAATTACTATAGTGTATTGCTATCAATAGGCATATAGCGTATTTTAAAATCTATGATTTATGATAGAAAAGCATAAATTATCTTCAATGATGAGTAATTTTAACCCAGAATCTATGCTTAAATTATATGATCGAAACCACAGTTTACCAGCCCAAACATAAAATACGGATCCTAACAGCAGCCTCACTTTTTGATGGTCATGATGCCGCCATTAATATCATGCGTCGCATTATGCAATCCAGTGGCGCCGAGATCATCCACCTTGGTCATAATCGATCAGCTTTGGAAATTGTTGATGCCGCTATTCAAGAGGATGTACAAGGTATTGCCATTACATCTTACCAAGGAGGTCACAATGAATTTTTTAAATATATCTATGACTTACTCAAGGAAAAAAATTGCGGTCACATCAAACTTTTTGGCGGTGGTGGTGGAACCATTCTTCCGTCCGAAATAGCGGACTTACATCAATATGGAATAACCAGAATCTATTCACCAGACGATGGAAGACATATGGGACTTCAAGGAATGATCAATGATCTTCTCAAACAATGTGACTTTGAGACCGGAGCTTCACTAAATGGAGAAGTCAAAGAATTAAAAGCAGGGAATGTTAGAGCAGTAGCTCGTCTTATTTCTGCAGTTGAAAATTTTCCTGATACAGCTAAAGAATTATTAGCAACAATACCAAAAGGTCCATCTAATAAACAAACACTCGTTCTAGGAATTACAGGAACAGGAGGTGCAGGAAAGTCAAGTTTGGTTGATGAGATCATTAGAAGATTTATTTTAGATTTTCCAGAAAAAACCATTGGCATTTTATCAGTAGATCCAAGTAAAAGACGAACCGGAGGTGCTCTATTAGGTGATAGAATACGCATGAACGCAATCCATCCAGAATTCCATCACAACAGGGTATTTATGCGATCTTTAGCTACGAGACAATCTAATCTTGCTCTTTCACCACATATTAAAAATGCTTTAGACATTTTAAAAGCAGCATCATTTGATTTAATTATACTAGAGACTTCAGGTATTGGTCAATCCGATACCGAAATTATCGATTTCTCAGATGTTTCGCTATACGTTATGACACCTGAATATGGTGCTGCAACTCAATTAGAAAAAATTGACATGCTTGATTTTGCAGATCTCATTGCGATTAATAAATTTGATAAACGAGGCGCATTAGATGCCCTTCGCGATGTCCGAAAACAATATCAACGCAACAAACAATTATGGGATATATCCATAGATGAGATGCCGGTTTATGGAACAATCGCATCACAATTCAATGATCCGGGAATGAATTTATTGTATGAAAAATTAATTTTAAATATTAATAAAAAACTAAACACTCCTTGGAAATCAACTTTAGGTCTTCCTACCGGTGAATCCGAAAAAAATTTATATCATTCCACCAGGCAGAACCCGATATCTTTCTGAAATTTCAGACAGCAATCGCAAATATGATCAATGGTCTATAAAACAAGCCGAACAAGCTCAAAAATGGCAATCATTAAAAATAACTGAAGACTTGGTTTCTTCTGATGTCAAACCAGAAATCAAAAACAAACTTTAGAAATTGAAAAACTATAGACGGAATTACCCGATCTATTCTTGAGGAATGGGAAACGAAAAAAGGAATACAAAAACGATCATTTTATTTATAAAGTTCGAGACAAAGAAATAAGTGTTCCTACCTTCACAACATCCCTTTCGCATTCAAGAATTCCAAGGGTTTGTCTACCAGATTACAAAGGTTGGTACGATATCATAAAATGGTCATTACAAGAAAATGTGCCCGGCGAATTTCCATATGCAGCAGGTGTATTTCCATTCAAGCGTAAAGAAGAAGACCCAACCAGAATGTTCGCTGGCGAAGGCGGACCTGAGCGCACCAACCGACGTTTCCATTATGTCTCAGTAGATATGCCTGCTAATCGCCTTTCTACCGCATTTGACTCAGTAACTTTATATGGAGAAGATCCAGATTACCGGCCGGATATTTTTGGAAAAGTTGGAAATTCAGGTGTGAGTATTTGTAGTCTCGATGACGCCAAAAAATTATATTCTGGTTTTGATCTATGTAATCCCAGGACATCTGTTTCCATGACAATCAATGGTCCTGCGGCGACGATATGTGCCTTTTTTATGAATACTGCTATCGATCAACAATGCGAACTATACATTAAAGCCAATGGATTAGAGCACAAAGTTGAAGCTGCACTAAAAGCAAAATTTGATGACCAAAATCTTCCACGACCAAAATATGATGGCGAACTTCCACCTGGAAATAATGGATTGGGTTTGATGTTTTTGGGATTATCCGGAGATCAAATTCTAGAAGCGCCTATTTATGAAGAATTAAAAAACAAAGCACTAAGCTCCGTTAGAGGCACTGTACAAGCTGACATACTCAAAGAAGATCAGGCGCAAAATACCTGTATCTTTTCAACTGAATTTTCTCTCAAATTAATGGGTGATGTTCAAGATTATTTCATTCAAAAAAATGTTCGAAATTTTTATTCTGTTTCGATCAGTGGATATCACATTGCAGAAGCTGGGGCTAATCCGATTTCACAATTAGCATTTACTTTAGCGAATGGTTTTACTTTTGTAGAATACTACCTTTCCAGAGGAATGCATATTGATGATTTTGCACCGAATTTATCTTTCTTTTTTCTAATGGCGTTGATCCGAATATGCAGTTATCGGAAGAGTTGCTAGAAAAATCTGGGCTAAGGCCATGAAGATAAAATACAATGCCAATGAAAGAAGTCAAATGTTGAAATATCACATACAAACTTCTGGTCGATCCCTGCATGCACAAGAAATTTCTTTTAACGATATCAGAACGACACTCCAAGCATTATATGCCATCTATGATAATTGTAATTCACTACACACTAATGCCTATGATGAAGCTATAACAACTCCAACTGAAGAATCGGTGCGAAGAGCCATGGCCATTCAACTCATCATCAATAACGAATTGGGTCTAGCTAAAAATGAAAATCCATTACAAGGATCTTTTATCATAGAAGAATTAACTGAACTTGTGGAAGAAGCTGTACTTATGGAATTCGATAGAATTTCAGAGCGAGGTGGTGTATTAGGAGCTATGGAAACGATGTATCAACGCAGTAAAATCCAAGAAGAATCCTTGTATTACGAAACACTCAAACATACTGGTGAATATCCTATAATAGGTGTCAATACCTTCTTAAGTAAAGATGGCTCTCCAACCATTTTGCCTAAAGAAGTTATACGCGCTACTGATGAAGAAAAAAAGGATCAAATCCATGCATTAGAAAATTTGAAAAAAGCCAATATCAGTGTTTCAGATAATCATTTGAAAAATTTACAATTGATGGCCATTAAAAATAAAAATATTTTTGAAGAATTGATTGAAGCTACAAAATATTGCTCCCTAGGACAAATTACTCAGGCATTATATGCTGTTGGTGGAAAGTATCGAAGGAACATGTAAGGGATCAATAAAAAATTATTTAATTTTACCATCATCAATAAAAAAAGAAGCACTTCTTAAAAATAATAATTAAAACAGAATGTCAAAAAATTACATTATGATTAGATTTTTTTTTCTGATACTATTATTCATCAATATTGCAGAGAACAATCTTAGTGCCAACACAATCATCGTTGGTGTCAATCAGACTTATACTTCTATCCAATCAGCTTACAATATAGCCAAACCTGGTGATACCATTCTTGTAAATGAAGGTATATATACCCAAACCGAATATCTGAGCGGTACTAAAGGTAATGACAAAAACAATATTTACGTCATTTCAAAAAAAGACACGGTGCAATCTATAGAGGTGGGTCAGAAGCTTGGCATTTAAGTTCCGTTTCCTATATTGTTATCGAAGGGTTTGTGTTCGAACAACAAACCGGTAATGGTGTCAACATGGACGATTCAGGAAGTTTAGTGAATCCTTCTACAAATATTGCAATAATCCACTGCATATTTAGAGATATTAAAGCAACCGGAAACAATGACTTATTAAAATTGTCAGGATTGGATTTTTTCTCAATATCAGAATGTACATTTTAAATGGAAGCCTCGGAAGCTCAGGTAGTGGAATTGATATGGTAGGATGCCACAATGGTAGAATTAATAAATGCACTTTTGAAAACATGGGTGCCAATAGTATCCAAATGAAAGGAGGAAGTCAATACATCCGGATTGAAAAAACTTTTTTAAAAAGGTGGGCAACGAGCAATCAATATTGGCGGAAGTACCGGGTTGGCATTTTTTAGACCTCAGAATGCAACATTTGAGGCTGCAGATATAAATGTATGGTCGAACATATTCATTGAATCTGACACACCCATTGCATTTGTAGGATGTATCCGAAGTAAAGTGGTAAACAATACCATAATCAATCCGGTAATTTGGATTTTTAGAATACTTCAGGAAACGGTTGACCCCAATCGTTTTGCTCCTTGTGGAATGAATGAATTTACAAATAACATTATTTATTTCCCAAATAATATTAGAACGATTGTTAATATTGGACCAAATACAGATCCTTCTTCATTTATTTTTTCAAATAACTTATGGTACAATCATCAGAATCCAAGTTTTAATCAATACAATTTACCTGTAGCAGAAACCGGAAGTATCAAAGGCAAGGATCCATTATTTGTAAACTTAACACAAGAAAATTTTAATCTTTAAAAGCTCACCAGCCATTGGTCAAGGCAAATCGGTGATCGCACCTATTGAAGATTATAATGGAAATCTTTTGAAATTACCAACCGATCAATTGGAGCCATAGAATATCAAAAAGTAAGCAATAATGATGATTTAAATACTTCATCCATGTTAGTTTATCCAAATCCATCTAAAGGATTAATACATATTATTTCCGACCTTATAAAAGGTGAACATTTAAAAATAACAATTTTTTCAATCCAAGGAAACTTTATAAAAAGCATACCAATTAATACTACAACAAACCCATCCATCGACTTGCAAATGAATGATGGAACTTACATGTATATCATAGAAGATTCAAAAGAGAAAATTCTCAAAAGATCCTTGTTATTGATTTCAAAATAACTTTAAGCGTAGTTAGTAAAAGGTTTCCTTTATGGAGTGGTTGATCAAAGGCGTATTGTTAGGCATTAGTATTGGCCTTTTGGTGGGGCCTTTGTTTTTTGCATTGATACAAGCAGGTATGGAATATGGATTCCGCAAAGGATTTCTTTTTGCAGCAGGAATTTGGATTAGTGATTTCATTCTATTAATGCTCACCTATTTTATATTTAAAAATATTCCACTACCTACAAACACAGATGATATCAGTCCGATTCTTATAGTTATCTGCGCTGCAGCATTTATATTAATTGGTTTAAACATTATGCTCTCACCAACAAAAAAAATGGATCATCAATATCTTCCTACTTCTAAATTATGGACAGTCTTGGTCACAAAAGGTTTTATTGTTAACACCATGAATCCATCTGCATTTTTAATTTGGATGAGTGTTGCGACTATTGCCAATAAAATAACTTTAAAACCCAGTGGCACAGAAATTCTTATGTTCTATTTGAGCATTGGTATCACCATCATTGGTTTAGATTTGTTGAAAATATTCTTAGGTAAGAAAATTGCTTTAAAATTCAAGGATGGTATCCTGTCAAAATTCAAATATGTGTCGGGCGTTTTTTTATAATTAATGGGTTATATTTGGTGTACGTCGCCATATTCTAAAATAAAAAAACAAAGTATAAACATTTTAACAATAATAATGCATGCTTATATTTTACCATTGAGAAAATAATGACACAAAAACTAATTAAATAAATATTCTATTCGTAATATTCAAAAAGATATTCATCCTTATATTCAATCTCATTCGCTATTAGTTCAGTTAGGTATTCTGATTTGAACGATACCTTTTATGATGTATCTTTTGATTTTGAATATATTTATAAACTTTATCCAAATGAGATCGACTATAAGAAAATGCTCCAAATCCGCTTTGCCATTCAAATTTATTTTTGATTAGCCCCTTTTCGTTAATCCAATTATTGCTTGCTCTTTTTATATCTTTAACCAAATCAGAAATGGATATCGCAGGATTCAAACCTATTAATATATGAATATGATCTATCATACCATTTATTGCTAGCATTTTATGTCTATAGTTTTGTACAACAGCAGTTATATATTTATATAATTCTTCTTCCCATGTTTCACTTATAAAACTTTTTCTACCCTTCACTGCAAAAACCAATTGGATAATCAATTGTGTATATGTGTTACTCATTATAAATTCATTGAATCAAACAGGTTGCCCCGCTGGGGCAAATTAAAATCTAAAATTAACCTACAAAATAAATGCCATTTTATGGTATTTATTTTGCGACAAGTAGGTTGCCCCGCTGGGGCAATGATAATTCATACATTGGTTTTGCAGCTATTATTTTGATAAGACGAGCTTGCCCTGTTGAATCTTTTATAATACATACGATGGTGTTACAAATTTTATTTTGATATATGGAGATTGCTACGTTGGGGTAATTTAAATAAATACATTGGTTTTATAATTTTGGTTTTGAGGCAAATAAATAGATTCAGGATACTTGAAACAAAGGGACTGCTATTATAAATATTTTGGGTATAATACTAAACATAAAAATATTCTTCTGTCAGATAAATACTTTTGATAAATCTCTATGTACGAGATTTTTAAAGCCAAGGCTATAACATCTTAATGAAACTTTAATTATACAAATTATATACCTTCTGTTCAATCTATGTATAAAATCTTAACTTGGAAAATCATTAGCCCAATAGGTCAATTTCTTTGTAGCATTGCAAAATGCGTAAATCTTTGTCCCAACAGACCATGCTCCTAGTAGCATCGTAAGATGCGTAAAATCTTTCCCAACGAGCCATCCTCCTAGTATCTTCGAAACATGAATAAATCTTTACCCAAAAAAACCAACCTTTTTTTAGCATATTATGATGCACAAATCTTTTACCAACGGTCCAAACTCCTTATTGCTTCGAAACATAAATAAATCTTTGCATCGAAAGACGGTCAAATCTTTGTCCCATCAGGCTTACATCCTTGTACCATCAAAACTTGGGTAAATCTTTGCCCCATAGACCCATCCTTACTGTAGCATCACACGATACGCAAATCTTTTTCACAACGAGCCAAACTCATTATAGCTTAGAAAAATGAATAAATCTTTGTCTCGAAGAACCAACTTCCCTGTTGCATCGAAAGACGATCAAATCTTTGTCCCATCGGGCTTACATCTTTGTACCATCAAAACTTGGGTAAATCTTTGCCCCAGCAGGGCAACCCCTTGTAGCATCGTAAGATGCGTAAATTATTGCTCCAGCGGAGCAACCTATTTGCAAGATTAAAAATCAAAAATACCCTCAGGTAAAATCATAAAAACGATCTTTTCTACCTCATCTATTTCTTCTACAAAATCTTCGTGTAATGGAATTAATAATGATCTACCCTCATGCATAACTCTGGCCATCAACTGCGATGGATATTCTTCAATACTGGTAATAGCAACATTATAATTCGATGTCCGATCATGAATCGAGTAGCCCTCTAATCCTTGACTTTTACCTTGAATCTTGGCAGATCTTTTTGTTGCTTTTGATAATTTATTTTCATCTATATAAAAACTTTGATGACTTAATACTCTTGCCTGCTCAGGATTATCTACACCTTCTAATTTCAACAAAGTACTCCCATCTGTTTTACATGATTCAATAAAAAAAGGAACGTGACATCCGTTTATTTTAAAAAAAACGACCTTTTCACTTAGTATATGTTTTTTGAAAATTGGATTCATTTCAACATCTAAAATGCCTTTTATTCCATGTGATTTGTAACATTTGCCAGCTTCAATAAAATCAATCATAAACCTAATTATGTTGAATTAAATATTGGCGAATAATAACACCACGTTCTGCCTTGGGATCATAAGGAGTATTGGGATTGGCGAAACCTCTTTTTAAAAACCATGCTTCGTGATACACCATACCAATATGATCTGCATATTTAGAATTCGATTTGATTTTAATAATTTCATCTGTATAATCAGCTTCCTCAACACTGAGAACGTTTTCAAATGAACCAGAAGAAATCAATTCTTTTGATTTTATATCTAAATAATAATAAGAATTATTATTCCAATAACTAAAAAGTTCAAAGGGTTCCCCTTGGAAAGTTATCAATTGCCTTGAACCAATATAAACATTACCATTCCATGATTTATTTTTAGCAACAGGATAAACTAATTTAATAAAATCAAGACCAAACTCTGTTTTGATCAATTTGCTTTTACTCGAAGTGACGAATGAATTTCCAACCAATTCCCAGGATGCACTGGAATCTTTTCTTAGGTATTGATCTAAAGAAAATACCAATTCATTATTTGCATTTCGAAAAGTATCTACTACTTCTTCCATGATTTCAACACTTACTGAATCAATAGTAACCACAATTTCCTTGGAAAAATAAATAGAGTCCGTTTTATAAATCCAAAATTTACCCAACTCTAATGGCGTATAAGTATAACCAAAAGTAGTTTCATCCAATACTTCAACTTCAGGATCACAAGCATTGATAACTAAACCTGTTACCAATATTATAACTATCGTTTTTATGAATTGCATCTTTACCATTAATGATTAAAATTAAATAACGAATTCCGAATGATACCACCACAAACCACATCATCACCTTCATAAATGACAGCCGATTGACCGGGAGCGATACCTCTAACAGGAGCATGGAAGTGAATTTTTAATTCGTCGCCTTGGTGTTGGACCTGACACACATGTCCAGGATCTTTATATCGAACTTTAGTAACGAAATCCTCATCACCCCGGCACGGTATTATATTTTAACCAATTCAGTTTGCTAACATCCATAGCTGGTCTTGACAGCTCCATTTCTTCTCCCAAAACAACTGTATTGGTCTCCGGAATTATGTCGGTAACAAACATTGGTTTCCCAAATGCTTTTCCTAAACCTTTACGTTGGCCCACGGTATAAAAAGGATATCCATCATGATAACCTAAAACCGATCCAGATTGATCTATAAATAGTCCACCTTTGACTTCATCTTCTAATCCTTCTACCCGGCGCTTTAAAAAACCTCTATAATCATTGTCAGGTACAAAACAAATCTCGTAACTCTCGGCCTTTTTTGCCAAATTATCGTATTGACGATCAGCAGCAAACTGTCTCACTTCCGGCTTAAGATATTCAGCTAGCGGAAACACACTTCTTCCAAGAGCTTCCTGTGTTAGTCCCCATAATACATAGGATTGATCCTTGACCAAATCCTTAGCTTTGGATACATAATACCGGTCTTCAAGTTTATTCTTGCGCACATAATGTCCTGTGGCGATGAATTCACAATCCAGTCCGTCAGCCCGCTTTAATAAGGCATTCCACTTGATGTGTGTGTTGCACATCACGCATGGATTAGGGGTCCTGCCAGCGATATATTCATCTACGAAATTGTCAATCACAGCATCGCCGAATTCATCCCGAATATCTAAAATAAAATGATGAAAACCCATATCTACAGATACTCTTCGAGCATCCTGGAGGGAATCTAAAGAACAGCAGCCTGTTTCCTTTTTAGAACCACCCGAAGAAGCGTAATCCCAGGTTTTCATAGTGATCCCAATCACCTCATATCCCTGCTCATGCAGCATGATGGCAGCTACCGTACTGTCGATACCTCCACTCATAGCTACTAAGATTTTTCCCAATTTACTCATAAAAACTTAGCTACAAATATAATACATATTAATAAATAATCGAATATAAAAATTTCAACTAAATAATATTTTTTCCTAAATATATGCTTCAAATATTTGACTCTCTCGTATATTTGCACTCCAATTCAAAAGTCTAATAGAAGTATTAGCCTGTTACAAACGGATAAACCCTTGATATGGTTCAGTTTCGGACTCTTTTATTAGACTGAAATGAAACAATCAAAGGCCTGGTAACGGTAATAAATTGCGGGAGTAGCTCAGTTGGTAGAGCACGACCTTGCCAAGGTCGGGGTCGCGAGTTCGAGTCTCGTCTCCCGCTCTTAATATAATAGTTAAGAGCACATGTCAATATAGATTGACATATAACTATTGTACCAGCCCAGGTGGTGAAATTGGTAGACACGCAGGACTTAAAATCCTGTGGACAGTAATGTTCGTGCGGGTTCAAGTCCCGCCCCGGGTACAAGGTTCAGCGAAAGTTGAACCTTTTTAATTATATCTGGGTCGAACATAAGTCGAACAAAAACTAAATCTTTTTTCTCTTTCAAATAACATTTTGTATTTTTGAGAAAAAAGTATGAAAAATACTAGAATCAAAGTTCAGACTAGTGAAATTGCATTAATGCATTGTGAATCATCAGAAGATGCGCGCAAAAATTTAGAGTTGCATGTTTGGAATTTTATTGATTTGTATAAAGAAGATCTTATCGATTACCAAGTTTCATATACAACTTTTATCCATCCAAAATTTGGTTTAACCTTGAGTTCTTTATCAGTATTAAGGATTAAGGAATCTCCTAAATCAACAACTTAATAATTGATTCGAAAAATCGCAAAAATGGAAGTCATTTGTCTATCTGATGAAGCATTTTATGCACTTATTGAGACAGTAGTGGCTCGGATAAAAGATAAGGAAGGCATCAAAGGAGATAAATGGATTTCTGATGAAGAGGCTATGTCAAAGCTTCGGATTAAAAGTAAGACCACCCTACAAAAACTAAGGGATGAAGGAAAAATTAGATTTTCCCAGCCAGAAAAGAAAATTATTTTATATGATACCGATTCAATAGATATATATTTGGAAAAACATTCAAAAAATTCATTCTGATGGAAATAGATGAAAGTAAATATATTAAGGGATTTAATGCTGGGTATTTTCTTTCTAAATACGAACCAAAGGTATCGTTGGAATTGTTGGAACATATTCACCCTATCAATTCGTATATTTCAGGCATGAACTTTGGACAAAAGGAATTTCAAATTGAGATTGATAAAAACCAATTAGAAGAACTTAAATCCATAAGACATCAAAAGGACAATTCTAGAAATTTAGAATAACTAATTTTAAGGTTCTGAAATGACAAATATTACTTTAGCAGAATATATCTTAAGATACAACAATGATACTTTACCCCATGTGAAAGAGTCTAGGCAAATTACTAATTCCGTCATATTCAAAAACGTTTTAGGGCTACCTACTCCAACTACTCCTAATCCTCAAACATTCAGTTATATTTACTTTATCTTAGATCCAGAATCCAGAAATTGTGTTAGTGTTGTTCAACTCTTGGAAGATGACTTGCATGCTTTCACTAGTTCTAACAATCGGAAGAAAGGATTCATTAAAAATGCAATGGTAGCTGCTATTCTACCTGATAGATTTAAGCATAATGATTCTATTGAAATTAGTTTGCTTAATGATGGCCAGTCAGATTATAATATTTCTACTAAAGTAACTGAAAGTCTAGGTTTTCAAAAAATTGGAGCTGATGAGGACAAGTTTGTATTATTGAAAAAGACTTTGAAGTTGAAATCTTAAAGAACCTCAATAAATAAAATAGTGCTTTTCAACATTTTTAAATGCTAAATAATCAAATTTACTTATTATTGGTAAATTTATGTTGCATTCAGAATGGATATTTACTTTAATGATTCAACCATTGAGAAGTCAAAGATAGAGCATCAAATATTATCATATTTAGATCATCACTATCCCATAGCTTCCTTTTCTTAGATTCCCATGATGCTAAGTCCTTGAAATCAATAACAAAAATCTGATTTTAGCGACTGCTCATAAACATCTCTGATCTAATAATTTGAATACTGTACAACTTTTTGCTTCTCCTTAACAAGAAAGAAACAAGTATTTAATGCATCCTAATTGCAAAAATTACTTAAATATTTCAAATTTAGTATGTTTTATTTAATATTATATACATTTGGACTTTAATTTCATTATACAATAAATCATACCAAAAGTAAGAAACAATTAATAGTTCGTGTAAAGGAAAAGGAAAGGATTAAAGGAGATAAATGGATTTCGGGTGGTGAAGCTATGTCAAAGCTTAGAATTAAGAGCAAGACTATCCTACAAAAACTAAGAGATGAAGGAAAAATTCGATTCTCACAACCAGAAAAGAAAATAATTCTATATGATACCGATTCCATTAATGTATATTTGGACAAACATTCAAAAAAAATTTCTAATGGAATTTGATAAGCAAAAATTTATTGAGGGGTTAAATACAGGGCACTTACTCGCTAATTATGAACCTAAGTTAGTAATCTCATTTTTAATCAATATTCAGCCTATCAATTCATATTTATATGAATTGAAATGTGAGAGAAATGAATTCGAATTATCAAAAGCACAATTAATTGAATTTGCACAAATTAGAAATAACTTGAGGGAAGATAATTTTTTAAGCAAGAATTAACCATTATACATTTATAAACAGTTTAAAATGGAGGATTGTTCTTTTCCAATATTTTTTGCACGAGAAATTGAGCATCGTAATGAACGAATTGAAATAAATGATGGTACATATGAAATTAAAAATGATCCTGCATACTCATATGGTTCTATTATTCCTAATGATACTTTTACTAAAATTGATAACCTTTCTTTCGATTTCTTAATGTCAGCTAAGTTCGAAAACAGTAAAACTAATAAAAATTTTATTGGAGTTCTTAATCTTAATAAAATTGTAATGTCATTTTTTAATATTGGTATTCATACTTGTAAAAATATTAAACAAATAAATGATATTTCAAAATCTAATTTATTTAAAATGGTAATTGAAAAATTCACTGAAGACTTAAATGAATTTTTTGATATAGATGGTGAAATTCAATATTTAGGGCTAAATTTTAAAAGTCCTAATTTGAAAACTTCTACATTTGACCGCAATTTAAACCTTAGAATAGGTTTACACCTTGATAGTTGGGACAGAAAAAAATTGAATGATAGGGAGAATTCAAGAAATAGAATTTGTATTAATTTAGGCAAAGAAGTAAGGCATTTTATATTCTTAAATAAGAAAATTATTGAACTTATAGATGATTTAGAAATTGACAATTTTGATCTTAGAGGTGGTTCTGAACTAGGGCGATTATATCTGAGGAAATACCCAAATCAACAAATTACAAAATTAAATATTTATCCTGGAGAGGCTTATATTGCACCTACTGAAAATATAATTCATGATGCCACTACATTAAATAAAGCATTTCCTGACATTACTTTGTCGTTAATTGGTAACTTCTGGGTTAAAAAGGATCTATTTAGATAATTTCCAAAATAGTTCCAGTAAGATAATTTTCTACCAACCAACAAAGTAATTATTATTAATTAGTTGAAAATAAAATAATTACAAATTATTTAAATATATATATTTATTATCTTTTCAATTTAACAAATTTTTATCATAGCTTAGCATCCTTAAATTGGGGGATAGGAATTAGAGATGCAAGTTTTGAAATACCTTAGATGTATATCATTTTAGCTTAGACTTTTTTTTAAATTTAAACTAATTATATGGAAAACATTTCAAAAGAAACTTTAGGTGCTGCATTGATTCAGACAGGAAAACCAGCACTTATTCGAGTCGCTGAACGATTGATTAATGAATCAAACAAGTCATTTTGTGATCACACAGATTACTCCGCATTCGTAGATTCACCTTTATAATTGTCATCAATATGGAAAACAAGTCAAAAGAAACTTTAGGTGCTGCATTGATTCAGACAGGAAAACCAGCACTTATTCGAGTCGCTGAACGATTGATTAATGAAGATGCAAACTCATCAAATGATCATACTGAATTTTCAAATCATGTGAATTCTGATTAGTTTTAACTTTCACTTATGATATTAAAATAGTAGAAGCTTAAACTAATGACTGGCTCAAAAATCAAAGTTTTTCTCCTAAAGGTTAAAGCAAGATGTAATATAAATTGTTCATATTGTTATGAATATAATTCTAGTGATCAATCCTGGAGGGGAAAAACCAGGTACAATGTCAAACCATACACTTATTTCTACTGTAAAAAGAATATCGGAATATGTGCAGGAGAAAGATTTAAAGGCTATTAATGTTGTTTTTCATGGAGGGGAACCATTACTTGTTCCACTTGAGTTTTTTTCTAAAGCAGTAGATTTATTTCGAAACATGATATCAAACACATGTTCAATTAAATTTTCCCTCCAAACGAATGGCATTTTAATAACAAAACAAATTTTAGATGAATTTATTCGATTAGGAATTAAAGTGGGAATTAGTATTGATGGAACAAAAGAAAGTAATGATAAATATCGTGTTGATTTCAAAGGCAATTCGACTTTTGATGATGTTATGAAGGGTATTGATTTACTAAACAGAGAAAAGTACATTAAAATAAATGGTGGAGTCCTTACTGTAATAAATCCAAGTAATCCAGCATTGGAAACTTACAGATTTTTAAAAAGCCTTGAAGTTCCCGCAATTGATTTTTTAATGCCTCACCATAATTATATAGATAAACCATGTTTCCCTTTAGGGGAATCTAATGGTAGTATATCTAATTGGTTAATTACTGTTTTTGATGAATGGTATGAAAATGGTGATGCTATTTCTATTAGAATATTTGAGCATATTATTCATTTACTTTTAGGCGGTATTTATGCTGTAGAAAACTTAGGACTCGCACCAATTGAGTTAATCGTAATTCAAACCGATGGGGCCTACGAAGCAGTGGACAGTCTTAAATCAACATTTGATGGTGCCATATACACTGGCAAAAATGTATTCGAACATTCTTTTGACGAGGCGATTTCTCATTATTTAATTGGTTCACGATTAGATAGAGTAAATAATTTGTGCGTTGAATGTCTTAAGTGTGATGTTGTGAAAATTTGTGGAGGCGGTTACATACCTCATAGATATTCTGAAAATGGCTTTATGAATCCATCAGTCTATTGTGAAGATTTATATCGATTAATTCATCATATTAAAGTGAAAATATCACAAATTAAAGGTATCTCTCAACATACGGAATTGGTTGCACAGCCAATAAATCATTGATTTTCAATTGCTGTTGAATATTCCCTAATTTGAAAATAATTTATTGATTTGAATTGGTTTATCAAATTTTACTAATTTAGCAATCAATTAATTGAGAAATCCAGAGGTTTATGCTATAATCTCTAAATGTGCCCTATATGGAATGATCAAATTTCTAATAGATCCGAAAAGCGATTACTACTAAATTTTATAAACCAATTCATCTTAGAGGAGAAGTACAATAAGTATCCAATTGATAGAAAAGCTATATTTAAATTACTTCAACATGAGTGGTATCAATTGGCAATAGAATTAAGTATTATACCTCCAAAACAAAATAAAAATGAGATTTACAATTTAGTAAAAACTAGTATTCAATCATTATCAAAACTTCCTGTTGGATTTGGCTCAACGCCCAATTTAATGCACAAGTTGGAAAGTGGTTCTAAGGGTACTGATTGCCTTGGAGCGACATTAATTTTAAGCAGTATTTTGGACCATAATAAAATTACATATAAATTCATATCACCTGTCGGTCATATTGCAATACTTGCATTTCTAAATAACAAAATTTACTATTTAGACGCAAGAAATAATGTTATTTTACTGCTTAAAGGATTTATACACTCAATTTTAAGTGAATCTAAATATTTTTACAAACTAAATTTTTCAACACCATTTACCATTAATTTCTATTCTTTTGGATTCATTTATAAAAGAAAGGAAGATGTATTGACAGCTATAGTATCTAACATAGGTGTTTTGAATAATTTATGTCTTGGTAACAAACTTGGCACTTCTATGGAAGTAGAAAAGCAAATGAAAGCCGCAATATCTATTAAAAAAGAACTTTTAGGTATGGATGTAAGAAGGGCTACGAGCTTATTCAATAAAGATTTCTTATATTATCAAAAAGCAAATAATGATATTATTTCTAATGAGAAAAATAGACTAAAAAAAATTGGATTTTATAAAATAAGCAAGGCATCATAAGTAGTTGATACATTCAAAATTTATAAATCATTCAATATTAATAAGCTTAGCAATATTTCCATCACATAAAGCCCTAAATTTTTTACCTATAATATTTTCTTTCATAAAGTCGCCAACATAAATGTAATTATATTTGTCTCGTGCTTTTCCAAATGGAGGCAAATCAGTTGGGGAATGGGACAATTTAAAGCAATTCTGTCTGTGAAGAAAAACTACCTTTTTAAAATTTGTTAGCTTGTGATACTTTTTAAGCTCAAATGGTATTTTCTTTTCATTCAATAGTACTAAACAATCGTTTTCAGTTTTGTCTAATAATTTATCATTTATATCGTACACTAATCCTTCTATTTCAAAAGATCCGAAATTGAAATAGGTTTGGTAATCTGCATTGATTTCATTAATGGAAGGAATTGACATTTTCTTTATGTCATTAGGCGTAGGTCTTAATTGAACAATTATATTTTTATTTACAGAATTTATAAATCCTTCGACATTTGATTCAAATTCAAATTTAAATGTTATCTGCCAAAGTTGCTTAATTAATTCTTTAACATTAATTTCACAGAGAAACTCATGTAGTACTTTTTTGGAACCATTTGATTCAAATATAGGACTACTATTTTCATTATTTGAAATTATTAATACTTTACTTTTTTTATAATTTAACTCTATTTCAAGAGATCCATCGATAATCTGGGAAATATAAAAATTACCTTGAGTTATAAGCTCTTGGATGATAATTGCTTTATAGATTTTAGAAGAATTCATTAGACTTTCATTTCTGAAAACCAATTCATTGAAATCATTTTTGTTAACAATAAAAATAGGATTACTTCTAGAAGAATTAATTCCTCTTGCAGCTCTGGGAGAAAAATCTTCATTTGTTCCTGAAAATTTAAATAGTACAGTTTTATTTAGTGTGTTTTGAATATTTAACAAATCAAAATTCTTTAATTTTAATGTCTCAACTTCAAACAAATCGTAAGCAGGAATATTAAGGTTAGGAATTTGTGTAGAAATTTCATATGCCAATTTTAAGCCTAAAGCTGTCCCTCCATATAAATTGAAATATTCTATATTTGTCATTATTAATTCAATTTATTAATTACGATTATTTATATAAATTCCCTTTTTAAAAATTAAATCTGATAGAAATGTAGATTTCAATCCAATTGATGTATATGCATCTCTAATATTTTCATCCGTAAATAATGCAAATTCATATTCTTCAATAAAATGTTCTATTCCATTTGATTTGCCTACTAGATAGTGAAATTTAATTTTTCCTTCTGGGCTACCATATCCCATCCTTACAATTGTCATTGCTTCATTTTCAATTACTGTATTATGTATTTTATTTGCCAACCAATTATTAGGAGAAAACCATGGCTCAATAATTATTACTCCATTATCATTTAAATGATTTTTAAAATTACCTAAAACTTTGATTAATTCCATAGTATTAACTAAATATCCTATGGCTCCATATAAACATAATATTACATCAAACTTCTTTTGAATCAAAAAATTTCTCATATCACCTTGATATATGTTGCATTCTGGATTCTTTTCCTTCGCAATGGATACAAAGGTTGGATTTATATCCATCCCATCTATTTCAAAATAATTTTTCAGAAATTTTATATGTTCACCTGTTCCACAAGCAATTTCTAAAATTTTACAATTTTTTAGATTAGAATTTAATATTATTTTCCTTAGTTGCTCTGCTTCTAACTTATAATTTTTATTTACTTTAAAATCATCATAAAATTTAGCACTTTTAATAAACATATAAGGATTTTTAGAGGTTTTGTAGTGGCAAATATTCTTCAAAAAAAGGTTTAAGGCAACTCGGGTCAGCTGCATCTAAACTACCTCCAATGTGTAATCTCATTGCAGGGCATTCTGAGTGACATGTTAATTTTCGATGACAGGATTTACAATCCTCATTCAGAGGAACATTTCTCATTTGTTGAAATTCAGGACTTTCTTTCCATATTTCACTTAACGAATTTTTGTAGAAGTTTCCAGAATGAAAGTTTTTACCTAAAAATGTACATGGAGAAATTGTACCATCTGCTTCTACAAACATTATCCTTGTACCTGCTCCGCAATCAGATTTAGATAGTAATAATGGTTCTTTTAATCCTCCTGAGCAATTCATTATATCTTCTACATTACAATTAGGATCACTATTCATCAACATTATTGCTTTGTAATATTCTGGCGTTGCCTCTCTAATTAATAGCATATTATTAATGGCTCTATCCGAAGGTTTTGCTCGTCTAATTTTAATTTGTAATTCAAGTGAGGTAGCGAGGTGTAACATATAAGCTACATCTTTAATATTTAAAGTCATAAGTGTAAATCGTATTGTCGATTTAATACCAGCTTCTTTTAATATTTTTACTGTTGAAAGTGTTTTTAAAAAAGCCCCTTGCTTTTTTCTAATAAAATCATGTGTTTCTTCGCATCCATCAAAACTAATATTCATCCTTACATTATGCTTTTGAATATTAGTAATAATTTCTGGAGATATAATTGTCCCATTTGTAGTTAATGAAACACCCATTCCTTTTTCTCTTATTAACGATATAATTTCCCAAATATCTGTTCGCATAAATGGTTCTCCACCACCAATAATTATAAGAAAAACACCCATATTTGCAGCTTCATTGATCAAATCTTTCATTTTATCAAAAGGCATTGATTCCTTGTGATGCGGAGAGGAGTCTGAAAAACAATGAATACATTCCAAATTACAATGATTTGAAACATTTATAAATAATTTTAAAGGAGCAGTTAGTGCACCCTCAATTAATGAATTCTCAATTCTATTAATTACATAACCTTGCTTTTCTAAGTTTTCTACAAAATCCAAATTTGTCTTTTCTACAGAATGCAGTTTTGTATCAAAAACAACCCATCCATAATGTTCTTTTCTTGCTATAAAGTCATAATTCATAACTAGCTAATTTTATTTGTTAATTCAACAAAACCTTCATTGTTTTCATTATAAACCCAGAAAATATTTTTAATTTCATTTGACAAATAGTGAATAAGTGGATCGCGCATTACTGGAAATGGAATCCTTTTAATTAATTCAATTGCATCTTCAATTGAAAAAAAGTCAACTTCTATAATGTCCCCGTCGGGATCTGTAATTGAAAGGTTTCCTTCATAATTATCACTTTCAAAAACCATAATTATACTTTGCCAATTTCTCTTGTAGTTTAAATGTTGAGCAATATAAGCAATTGACTTCCAGTTGTTGACATCTAAGCCTGTTTCCTCTTTTAATTCTCTAGTAACTGACTGCAATGCATTTTCATTTTCATTTGCTGTTCCACCAGGTATTGTCCAAAAATCCTTAGATCCAAATTCTGAATTGTGTTTTACTAATAGAATTTCATTATTTCTTCTTACTATTCCTGCTGTTATTATATAGTTTGTCATTTATTTTAAATTGAAACTTGATTAATTGAGCGATTTTTTCCAGTTATTTGATTTAAAGTTAATGGCTTAATTCAGAACATGAAGATAGTAAAAATAGAAATATCTAAACCCTTAATTCAGTTTATATATATGTAATTAACTCTCTTCCTATTTAAAACATAATTTAATATACAACATATAACCTAAAATTGCTAGTAAGTTAAGAAAAATTCTAAATTGAGACATAAATTATTAAAATTAAATTAATTCTTACTCATATTCCTATATTGTAAGTAGGTATTTAATTTATTACTTTATTCATTAAAATTCTTGGCCATTAATACAATTAGTATTATTATACATATATTCGATTCTAATTTCATTTCTAGAAAAAAAGACTTCTTTAATTTCTAATTTATTTTGATCAACACTCAATAATATATCAAAATTTACCTCATAATCAGATGCCAAGTAAAAATGATGAACTATTCCAGAAAATTGAGTTTCATATTTGTCGGATAGTTTTAATATTTTGAAAATATTATCCTTTGTTTTATTTCTTATCCGTTTAACTAATTCACTTTTACTATTTAATATTTCAAATATCTTAGTATGTTTTAAAATTCTGATATTTATTCCTAAAATATAACGATCTTCAAGGTCAGACTCAACTAATTCATTAAATTGAGCAAAAAGTTGCACACACATAAACCTAATATTTTGATCAAATGTTATGTCAAAATTTATTATTTCATTTAATGATTTATTGCCATTTATTACATCTGAATAATACTTATTTAGAATAGTAATCTGATCTTCAGTATGCATTAGATTTGCTAACTCCAAACCTATAGAATCTTTCATAGATTGAATTTCTAATTATTATAATGTACATTTAAATAAGGCGACATTTATTACTGATCGTATTTATTATAAAGCACTTTAGTGTTAACAAAGATATAAAAAATTTCTTTGAAAAAACTAATAGATGGTCAAGACTACAAATTAAGATTTATATTTGTCCACACCTTATGTATATAATTGGTTTACAATATTTATGTTATAAAATATTAAAGACTTTAAATATATTAATACTCATTCAACCAAAACCAAGTCAAAGCCAAAGACTGAGCATCAAATATCGGCATATTATGACTCTCACTTTCCCAGGTTTTCCGTTTTTTCGGCTCTCGTAATCCCAATTCCTTGAATTCAGTAAGTAAAACTTTTGCTATCTCATACTTGGTGACCGCTCCAAATTGCTCAAAAACCTCTCTGATTTGGTCCCTAGAATACATGACAACTTTTAGCTTCTCTTCATTTGCCAAAGCTATGATTTTATCCATTAGCCTATGCACCCTTCTTCCAGATCTTGAAGCAATACCATCGGGATCTTGAATAATCACAATTGAGGGTCTAAGATAATCAAAAGACCTTTTTATCCGTTCCAGTACTTTTCTATTACTTATTGGATTAATCCGAACAGCTCCATAATCTAAGAGTTTCCTTGGGTTCTCCAAATACACGAAACCAAAGCCATTAGCATTTGGGTACAATGCATATACTATATTTTTCCTTTGTGTTGATTGTGTCATTGATTTATATAATTAGTTAGTCTAATAATAATTTGTTCAAGAAAATTAATTCTAGGGTTATTCTTTAATGTGTTATTGCTTTTTTTTATCTCTAATATCAACATTTGTATCCTTTCAGTGAGATGTCCTTTAATCAATTCTGATTGTGGTTCATAGAATGATTCTATCGATAATTCAAATATGTGGTGGTAATTAAGTAGGAATTCTATGGTTGGTTGTCTTTGGCCTTTTTCATATCTAGAGATGTTTGAAACTTCTTTTAGGCCAATTAGAAAACTCATATCGCTCTGAGTTAATGGCGACTTTTTACGATACATCCTTAAATAATTTGATGGATGGGACATAAAATTAATAACTAGAAAATGATTAGCTTTCTAATGTTCTAACTTTAGTCTTTATTCAATTCACTTCGTAGAGGGCAGAAATTGCCAAATTGGCAAATTTTTTTCGCCAGCTTCGATTTTAGTATGGATTCCAAGTTGTTCAATTAGAACATTTCAGGAAACTTATTAGGTTGTATTATGCTGATATTATATCACTTTCATAACCAATAGGGATATGCATTTTGACGCAAATTTGAAAGGGATTGCTAAAAGCAATCCTATGGGATGAAAGGATTATTTAGTGTTGATTTTACTTATTATTTTGGAAATGGTGGTTTGTTAACCTGATTTTACATTTTTAAGTTATCCACAGGATTGGTATTTTTAAGCTTAATTTTAAATTTTTTGAACTAATAAAAAAGAAATTTGGTTGATTTGTTAATTTGAAATTATTAAATTAATTGCAAATTAAAGTTTGTTATTGTTCCTACAGATAAATCTAATTTTATGCATCTAAGAAAATGGATTTCAAATAATCCTTTAAGTATCCAAGATATTATTCAAATCATCCTCACAATTCTAACTCTTATAACTGTATTTTATACAATTAGAGCAGTAAAAGTATCAGAAAGGGCACTCGAACAACAAAAAACTGAGTCAGTACAAAATTATTTAAGGAGCAATACAAATGATAGCTTGGACTCAATTAAAAACAACATTATAATTGAATTGGCTAAAAGCCAAATTGAAGTACTTATGGAACAAGCAATAATTCAAAAAAATAATTCTAAATATATGTCAGAAGTAGAAAAACCAATTATTGGGATATCTAGAATTGGATTTATTTGTTTGTCCGAAAATTGTCAAAACATGTCGTTTAACTATCAAATAAAAAACGTTGGAGTAAGGCATTCAAAATTGATTGCTATTCACGAATATTTTTTGATAAAAATTTTGGTAGAATGAAGTATGCTAATATTTGGTCAGATAAAATTTTAATACAAGACAATACAATAGAAAGGAATCCGGCTATAAAAATTAATAACCAAATGAAGGAAAGATTTAATTGGGATGAGTTTATTACTATAGACACTTTCTATTGTGTTCTTCAATTTGAATTCAAACAAATTAAACCTTTGATAAAAACTACTATGTTTTCAAACACTTATGCGTATAGATATTATAATAGAATAGATGAGCATAGCTCATCAGAAGGAATTTTTAATTCCCAAATATTTAATCTTAAAGAGTGCAATTATTGGGATTCTGAAAGATTAAATATTGAAGTTGCAAAATATAAATCGGAAATAAAAAATTTAAAAATTAAAAAGAATTAAGTACTGTGTGATTGAATTGAAGGGGACTGTAAAATATTTTGTGTTTGAGCGAAGACCAAAGCAAGTTTTCCATATTTCAATGCCTAAAATTCCCTCCTCAACAAGGGAATTTTGGGTGTTGGAATGTGGGAAACTTAAACTCTGGGAACAGAATTTAATCAAAGAATAGGGATCATAATAAAAGAATTTAAAATCTTTGTATTATGAACGATAAAGCAAATCAATTATTAGAATCCTTATTAAAGGAAATTAAAAGTTCAGAAGAACTTAAAGTGGTTAATGATCAGCTCTTTAAAAGAGGAGTTCAAACCTTGTTGGCCGCAGAAATGGATGCACATTTGGGATATGAAAATGGGGACAAACCAATTGGTGAAAACATTCGAAATGGCTATTCAGAAAAGACCTTAAAAACTCAAAAAGGAGAAGTAACCATCAAAGTGCCACGAGATCGGCAAGGGACTTTTGAACCAGTAACTGTGCCAAAACATAAAACTATGGTTCAGGAAATTGAAGATCTTATTCTTTTATTATATGCAAAAGGAATGAGCAACTTTGATATTGTGGATTTTGTGGAAAAGACATACGGAGTAAATTATTCACCTTCGAAAGTTTCTCTGATTACCAATTCACTACTTGATGACATCCGAGATTGGCAACAAAGGCCACTGGAGGCACAATACGCAGTTATTTGGATAGATGCGATTCATTACAAAATTCGCCAAGACGGTAAGGTAATATGTAAGGCAGCAATGTTAGTATTAGGTATTGACTTGGAAGGGAAACAAGATATTTTAAGTATCCATATTGTTGAAAATGAAACGGCTGCTTCTTGGATGTATATTCTTAATGACTTAAAAATAAGAGGAATGGAAGATGTTTTGTTTTTGTGTTCAGACAATCTACCTGGACTTCAAAAAGCTGTTGAAGCATCCTTTCCAAAAACGATCCATCAAATTTGTATAGTGCACCAAATCAGAAACACTTTAAAGCATGTAAGTTATAAAGACCGTAAAGAAGTTCTGTTAAATGTTAAAGCAATATATCAAGCACACGATGAATCTTCAGCTCAACACGCTTTGGAAATGTTCAAAGCAAAATGGCAATCAAAATATCACCAAGCAATACAATCTTGGTATCAAAATTGGGATGCATTAACTTCATTTTTAGGATATCCTCAAGAAATCAGAAAATTAATTTATACGACCAATGTTATTGAAAGTTTTAATGCCTCATTACGCAAGTATACAAGAAATAAAAAAGTTTTTCCAAATGATGAATCCGCATTGAAATCCATTTATTTGGCTGCTCAACAAATTAGGCCGAGATGGAGTAAAACAAGATTTAACTGGTCGATTATTTATAATCAATTGTATATTTACTTTGAAAATCGAATTATTTAGAAATTATGGTGCCTATTCTTTCTTTTAAACACAAAATTTTCAATAGTCTCAATTGAAGGGCGCTTTTATTGGATTTTTTATTCTTTCTTATCTACCTTATGGGCCTCCTTTTTAATACCTTGAAATTCTTCAGCATCTATTTGCTTTTCAAGTAGATCAAAAATACTATTGTATTGTTCCATTAATGACTTAGTGAAAATATTATATACTTCATTGTCTTTAGTTATTTCACCTAAAAATGAAACATCACGATCTCTCCACTTTATACTCCCTGTATAAGTCAATGGAGCTTCAGGTAATGTAATATTCTTCTTCCATAGCTTTTCATTAAAATTACTTGAGCTTGCTGTAATAGTGAGTGTTGTTGTAAAAGATCCTTTGCCAAAATAAGTATACCAAACTGTTGACTGTGCCTTACTATCAACCATTAATTCTGCAAATGAAGGAGCTTTTTCATTTCTTTTAACCTTTCTCTCTAAATTTGAAAAATTTAAATCTATAACTACCTTAACAATCATGTCAGAATTCAATTTGTCGTTATATAGCATTTCTCCAATTTGATTATAAGGCCCTCTGATTTTAAACCCTTTAGAAGTAAGAAGTTCTTCAAAATCATTACCCATACTTTTTCTATAGGTATCAAATAAGCTACCATCCATGTTTGAATTACCATATTCAGGATTTAATAAAGCAATCGTTACCTCTGCTGATCCAGTTCCGGCAATAGTATTTGTACTGTAATCAAATTTAACTGGATTTTTATTTACTTGAATAAAAGCAGGTGCTTTTTTTGGAGAACACCCATTGAAGATTATTATTAAAAGGAAGAGCCCAATCTTTAAACAAGTATTTAATCTCTTCAAGCAAAGCCATTTTTTCATAATTTTAAAATTTATGTGGAATTATAGATTTGTCTTAAATTGCAAAAACACAAAGGTAGAAGCAGGATACATAATCTTCTAAAACTCAGAGTTTTAAAATAATACTTTGAAGAATTAAATTATTACTGTAAATTTGTATTAAACTTGATTTATGAGCTTAGGGACTAAAATTCGAAAAATCAGAGAACTCAAAGGATATTCGCAAGAAAACATGGCGCATGCCTTAGAAATGAGTCAAGCTGGATATGGTAAAATTGAAAGAGATGAGGTCAATATTACTTATGATAAGCTCATGAAAATTGCTGAGGTTTTAGAAACTCAAATTGAGAATATCATAAATTTTGATGAAAAAACAGTAATTACAAATTTTAACCCAAAAATTCATCAACAAATTGGGTCGTATTATTATTCTTCTGAAATGAAAGAACTTTATCAAGCACAGATTAAATTGCTTGAGGAAAAGGTTAAATTTTTAGAAGATAAAATCAAACAATTGACACTTAACTAATATAATTATCGAATTCTAAATAAACTTGAACTAAAGAAAAAAAATATATGTTGAGAAAAATCGATGGAGACTCTTAACTCTATTTGGTCTACTGATTTTACCATCAACCTACTTGCTGGTTTTACTGAATTATTATTAATTTTTATTATTAAGCTAATTCGAGAGATTCTAATAAAAAAATTAACACTTTATAACAGAAAGAGATATTTATATGATAAAAGGTATATAGTACTTGTTCAGTGTATCTTAGCTATTTTCACCGCAATGTTATTTCTCTATTTTAATTATGATTCATTAACAAAAAGGGGTGTGTTTATTTTAATGGCTCTTTTGTGTACAATTCTATGTATCCTAATTCTTAAAGAAACTTTTAAATTTTGGAATTTAGGATTAAGTCATATTGCTTCTCAAATTGCTATTGATACATATTCAATTGTGTTTAAATCAACTAATAGATCTTTTTATCTTGTCGGAACAAATGCTTATAGTTTTTCCAACTTATTAGAATTTGAACATATGTTAAAAAGAATAAGAGAATCAAGTGGAGATGTAAAATTACTATTAGCTGACCCAAATTCAGTCGGACTTGTAGAAGCAGCTAGTAACAGAGGGGTTAGAGAAAACTTATATGGAAATCAGGCAAGATTGTCGTTAGGACAAATTATTTTTCTAAAACGAAAACTTGGAATAAATATTGAAGTAAGAATGTACAATGCAAGAACCATTGATGAACTACCAATTTTTAGAGCAATGTTCTTAGATGAACAGTATTGTGTTGCATCAATATCTGTTTATGGGAGAGCCGATAATGGTAAGTATTTTCCTCAAATCTTTGCTAAAAACAATTCTATGCAAAATAAAATATCAAAAACAATGTATAATATAGTCTATAGATACTTTAGAAGTTTATGGAATAATTCATTACAAATATCAACAGTAACTGAAAATGAATTATTTGAATACTGGACAAAACATGCTTTAATTATAAATAAAGAAAATGAATGATTATTTTAAAATAATTGGACCTGAATGGCCAGAATTATCCAATGTCAATGCTTTTACAATTTTATCCAATTCTAAACTTGGTGAACCAGTTTTTTTAATGGGGAATCTGAAATAGCAAATGAGAATAGGAATAAATTGGAAATGTATATTAAACCTAAAATTCCAATTCATTGGATTAAACAAATACATAGCAATAAAATAATAGAATTACCTGCATCAAATGATATAGAAGCAGATGGATCATTTACAAATGTGCCAGGAATAGTTTGTGCAGTAAAGACTGCAGATTGCCTACCTATTGTTTTTACAAATTCAAAATGTACCAAAGTTGGCATCGTGCATGCTGGTTGGAGAGGACTATACAATGAAATAATTGGAAATATGATCGCTAAATTGAATGAACCAATTAAAGATTTATTAGTTTGGATTGGCCCTGGAATATCTTCGGAGAGTTATGAAGTTGGTTCTGAAATTTATGATAAATTTACAAATTTGGATATAAATTTTGGAAGTGCTTTTACTAAAAAGATAAACGGCAAGTACCAAGCAGATTTATATATGATAGCAAAAATTCAATTAATTAATCTTGGAGTTAAAACATCACAAATTTCTGGTGCTAAGTGGGATACATTTTCTAATTTGGATTTGCATTCAAGTAGAAGAGATGGAGAAAGATCTGGAAGAATGGCAACAGTTGTTTGGATTAATGAATAAAATGGTCTTTAACTGATTATTAATGCAATTAATCATTTAAAAAAAACCATGTCAAAGCTAGCGACAATGAATCAAAAATCGCCATATTCCTATCCTCACTCATCCATAGTTTTCTTTCAGCTGGTTTATAGACTTTAAGTTCTTCAAATTCTGTCAGCAAGTGCTTGGCAATTTCATATTTTGTAACATGTTTAGGCCTAAAGACATCACGTATTTGGTCTCTGGAATATTGAATGACTGGAAGTTTTTCTGATTCCGCAAAAGCCATAATTTCATTAATGAGTTTCTTTGTCCTTTTACCAGTTCTGGACACTTTGCTTTCCGGATTAAGTAAAACAATATGTGTCGGCGGGAAGTCCTCAAACATTTTTTTGATTCTTTCCAAAATCCGTTTATTGCTAATTGGATTAAATCTAACTGAGCCAAACCCGACTAGCTTTCTGACATTTTCCATATACACAAAGCCAAAACCGTTTGTGTTTGGATACATTGCGAATATGGTGTTTATTTTCTCTATTGTTGTTTGCATATGATTTTATGTAGTTAATCTATTAAATGTTTGTTCGAGGAAATTAATTTTAAAGGTATTCTTTAATGTTATTTGTTCTTCTTTTCTTAGTTCGTTGATTAAATCTCTTATCCGTTCGACAATCTTCTGTTTTACTATCCTAGATTCCGGTTTTAATAATTCTTCAATTGGAGCATCAAAAATATAGTGATAGACAAGCAGTGTTTCATTGTTTGGTTCTCTTTGGCCTTTTTCATATCTGGATATGTTTGTAGTATCTGGTTTGTCAGATAAAAAAGACATTTCCTCTTGCATTAAAGGAGTTCGCTTGCGATATGCTTTTAAATAGTTTGGTATTGTAGACATAAATAAAAATTGGGCATCAGAAATAATTTTTCTGATGCCCTAAGTGTATTCTTATAATATGACCTATTGTAGAAGGTAAAATTTGCCAAATTGGCAAATTTTTTTCGCGCACGTTCCACGTTTTGTGGATAATCTGTTGAATTGTAAGTAAACGATTATGGTGAAGTCATAATGTTTTAAATTAAATTGATAAAATAGGCACCTTCGCACCTGTAGGTACCCATAATCTACGGTAATTAAAAGGAACCGCAGACTGCAAACCAACGGTGCAAAGGCACCGTCAATGTATATATTTGTTGTAATTAAAATAAATTTAGTTTTTGCCTAAAATGAAGTTAGAGTGTCTGCAAGTCAGTAATTGATTCATTTCCGACTGCCTTCCTATATTTAATTATATCATAATAGAATAATGTGAACAACATTAGTGTTGCTACATTTAATGTCTTTTAAAGGGTTAAGATTTAAGTTTTAATCAAGATCATGTACAAGCGTAATTGACAAGTTGGTAAAATTTGTTCAGAATATAGTAAAAAAATCATTACGATAAATCATTTAATGGATGCTTCACCATTTGACCCCTTAAATGTTCTGCACTGGCTGAAAGGTAAATGGTAGTAGTTTTTATATCACTATGTCCCATCATTTTAGATAAAGAATAAATATCACATCCACCTTCAAGCATGAGAGTGGCAAAGGTGTGTCTCAACTTATGAACACTAAAAGTTACCCCTGAAGATTTGCGAACCTGATCGACTAACTTCTTTAATCCATTTTCAGTAAAGCCAATATTACCCCGTAGAGAAGAAAAATATTCAGGGTTTGTTTTATTTAGTCTTTTTCTTTCTTCTTGATATCTTTTTAAGCTCTGCGCCAGAGTATAACTAATTGGAACTATTCTATCCTTATTGCCTTTACCTTGCTTAACAAAAATAGTTAAGTTCTCTGTATCTATGTCGGTGAACTTTAGATTAAGTAATTCTTGCTTGCGTAAGCCAGTAAATATGAAAGTTGAGAATATAGCATGATTGCGATACCTCAGAAATTTGTATTCATACGGGTAATTATAGACCACCTCCAACAAGCGTAATGAGACTTGTTTATTTAGCTTTATTGGCAAGCGTTTTTCCATTTTAGGTTTTTCAATATCTAAAATTGGGTTATTCTGCATATACCCTTGTTTTATGCACCAACGAAAAAAGACCAATAACGTCTTATGATAGACGATAAATGTATTTACCGACCACTTTCGCTCGGTTCTACCATAGTAAAATAAAGCCCTTACATTATCATCACTGACTTGGCTTATATCTCTGATTTTTGCAAATTGTTGATAACTACGCACCACATTTCTATATCTTCTTATTGTATGTTTTGAATATCCACGAATAGACAAAGAATAATCACAAAACTTCTGCGACAAGATTTCTAAATCCATACATTTTTAATCGCAAGCAGATTATTCTTTTTGGAGAAGTTTTTGAGCCGAGAACCTGTTCACCACGGGACCTGGTCGTTCAAAATAGCCCAAATTGCCAAAAAACCTTTTAAAATCAATTATAGTGCACTCATTTGGATTTGAGCAAGAGACCATCTCCTTAAGAGGAACAAAGAAGATTGATTTTCCAAAATGACCCATATAAAATAAAGATAAAACTGGATTTTGTGATTTAAAACAGGTGATGTCCTTCGACCTGTTTACCACTAAAATAACTTCAATTAAAATACTCTGCAATTGATACATTAAATTAATAAATTGCTCGACTGCAAAGTTATTATAGCAGATTTAAATAAAATATCCAAAGGTTAATTTAGAAGCATTTATTTTAATGTCTTTTAAAAAATCAATACATATGATATAATCAGAATCGTGCACAAAAGAAAATGCCTTGTTGACAACTTATTATATTACTAAGCACGCGCCCATAGCTCAGCTGGTAGAGCACTCGACTCTTAATCGAATGGTCGGAGGTTCGATCCCTCCTGGGCGCACTAACAAAATTGACAAAGTAAGTTGTTATATCATTCTTCTGATCTCAATGTACCCAATTCTTCGTAAATGAATTTGGGATATTGGTTTAACAAAATATTATTATTTTTAAAAAACAGCTTAATATAATCATCAATTACAGATATTCTCCTTGAATGCTTTCTTAATAGATTTTCATCCCTGTCATTTGATAGCAAATACCTGTTAAACAAATCGATCAAATCATTTAATTTTAATTTCTTATTATGAAAGTAATCTTGATACATAATAAATGTATCAAGATTTATTAATGTTAAATCAGAAATGTTTGAAACATTAAGATTTAATAATGAGATCTTTTTCTTGAATTCTAAATTTAGCAGGTAATTAATACCATTTGTTTCCAATGCTAAATCGGTATATACTAAAATTGGATAAATTTTCAACTTCTTAATTTTTTTATTCAAAAATACGTATCTTCCATCAGAAATGTCTTCAATAATATTTACAAGTTGAGAGACACCTACCTTGTCTCCCTCATCATCTTCAACTAACTTTTTGTATAATTCAGACTCAATTATTGAGTAATCATATGAATGCAAGGAATCTGCCGTAATAATTTTGTCTTTAAATTCAAATACAAATACATAATTTCCATTGAACATGAGTAAATCTGGAAGTGACTTCAATCTTAAGTTCTTCAAATCTGGATCAAAGTATTTAATCCAATTAAACTTCTCAAAACAATAATTCTTCAAATTGCGAAATAGTTCAGCTTCTGAAAAATATTCTGAATACAAAGATTTTAATTTTGGAAAACTATCAATTTTTTGACCTAATATTGATAACTTAAACTCTTTCGCTGGTTTGATAATTGCAAATTGAATTCCATTGTATAACTTTTCAGTAAAGAAATTGTAATTTAAAATTAGAAATGCATCATTGTTTAGTTGATAAATTGGATACTCTCTAAATGTTTTAAAATCCTTTTTATCTTCTATAGTTTTGCCATTAATGACTAATGTAAGTAGCCATTCTTTTTGTGGATGGTCATCTCGTAAGATTATTTTGTGAGAAAAACTTTTTCCAGAAACATAGCCTGATATAAAAATATTTATAATATTTTTTAAGTATTGTTGCCAATTTTCAATATGGTAAAATTCAATAAATTTAAGATAAAGTTCTTTAAATAAATCATTATTGGATAAAAACTTAAATAATGAGATAGATTTATACATCTCTGTAATAATATTCACACTTTGATTTAAGGTGAGTTGAGCCAATTGACTTTGGACATAGAATTTTGCAAATTCATTAAGTTCTGTACCTTCTGGTGGTAAGTTTTTTAATTGATTAGTTGTGTGTTTTTGATTATAATATAAGCAAGCTTTAAATAAGTTTAGTTCTTCCATTCCAGTCAACTCTAATCGATCTCCAGGAATATTGAATTTTAAAGCAAATTGAACCAACTCTAAATTTGAAATATGATTTAATAAAATGATTTCATACTCATTGTTTTTAAATTCACTAAATAATTTATTAATTTTATTTATTAGTTGATCCTCAAAGCTACGGCTTAATTTGTTAAGGATCATCAACTGAAAACCAAAATCAGATTCCTTTGTAAAGAGATTAGCCTCATTAAATGTTGTAAATTCCAAAATAAATCGTGATGGAATTGTTTTAAGTAATTCATTGATATCTATTTGTTCATAGTTATCAAATATATCTGAGTATTCAATTATTTTATTAATTCTCATAATTACAAAGGATTAGAACATTATTAGTCATCATTTTTAAAAACACCATCTACTATTGATTTACCAGAATTATTATAAATCCAATTAGTTATAAACTTCATTCCAATGCAAGAATGCCTGGATTATTTAAACTGCTTTTCAAAATCTTAAATTTCCATTAAATAATAGTTTGAAAGCAAAATTAAACAAAACTTTTAAGTATAGTTATATATATTAAGGGTTGCAATAACATATTTTCTATAAAATATTATAAATAACCTAAATTGATATTTTACTTATATCTTCCTCCATATTTTCAGTTTGTAAAGAACGTGAGTATTTCATTGTCATGGTTATGGTTTGATGCCCCATCATTTTTTGTATTTTAAAAATATTTACATTTGATTCTGCAAGTTTACATGCGAAAGTATGCCGGAACTGGTGAAGATGAAAGCTTATACCAGATTTCTCAGCAATGCTTTTAACCCAATGTATTAATCCCTCTCTCGTTAAACCACCTTCCCCCCTATTAGAAACAATGAGCCATTCTGTTTTTAAGCTCTTTCTTTCTCGAAAATAATCTTTTAAATGTAGAAGCAGTGTCGGATGTATTTTTAATACTCTTGTTCTCTTTGATTTAGAAGTTTCACCTCTTACTATGATTTCTTTCTTTTCTATATCAATATCCTTTACTTGGAGTGAAATAAACTCTCCTTTTCTTATACCGCAAAATAAAAGAAGACTAACCATGACTGTGTCTCTTCGGAGAAGAAGAGTATTACTAGAACACCTAACAATTGCCGAATATATTTTATTGATTTCTTCATCCTCAAGTCTTCGGAAATCGTCATAAATCACTTGTGGAGCTTTAATATTCTTCAAAGGATTTTGCTCCAAATATCCATTCTTACATAGCCATCTAAAGAATACAATAAGTTTACTGTAGTGTGTTTTTATAGTTGAGTTTTTTACTCCAGTTTTAATCGTATTTTTACCCACTATTCTTGTACGAGTTTTAATACGCATAAAATACAAGTTCAACATTTCAGGGGAAAGTTCTTCAGTTGAAGAGACTTCAGGCATTACTTTTGAAAATAGCTTAAAAACAGCAATATATCCACGAATCGTTTCGGGGCGTAAACACATAGAAAATTTGCATTCATTAATATAGTCATAAAAAATCTTTTCAATTTGAGGTGTAATTAACTTCGTTCCCTTTTCTTTATCGAATTTAGTGATTGGTTTTAATACTTTGTTATCATTATCCATCCAATCATTTTAAGGTATCAATTTTAGAAATGTAGAAGGTATTATTTGTCATGGTGGCAAATAATACCTTCTTTGATAGCACTATTTTATTAATTATAATTTCTTGATGGATCAGAATTTAAACAAAGACATTACATACTTTGCAAAAGTTGGATGGAGAAATGATCAAAGACTTTTTGGTATTAAACAAGCAGATCGATTAATGCATACATACATGATTGGGAAAACTGGTACTGGTAAATCAACATGTTTAGAGACAATGATAATGCAGGATATTGAACATGGTCGTGGTTGTTGTTTACTAGATCCACATGGAGATTTAGTTGAAAAAATTGCAAGGAATATTCCTGAACATCGTAAGAAAGATTTAATATATTTCAATATTCCAGACCCTAATCTTAATTTGAGATATAATCCATTCAAGAAGGTATCCTATGAAAAGAGGTCATTAGTGGCTTCTGGAATCTTAGATGTCTTTTCAAAGTTATGGGATAGTGCGTGGGGAGTTAAACTTGAACATATTTTAAGGCATGCTTTCCTAACTTTACTTGATCAACCAGAGGCAACCATTGCAGATATTTCAGAATTATTGCTTGATAAAGAATTTAGGAGAAATGCACTTAGGCATGTTAAAAGTGAAAGTGTTAAAAAATTCTGGAAACGAGAATTTCCTGAATATCAAAAATATGATCTATTACCAGTTATGAACAAGATAGGTGGAATGTTAGTACATCCAGTAATCAAAAGAGTCTTGATTGAAAATACTGAAGAAGTATCCCTGCGTAAAGCTATGGATGAAAAGAAGATCATTCTAGTCAATTTATCAAAAGGACATGTAGGTGCAGACGTTGCACACATACTTGGTGCATTATTTATCACTTCAATTGCTTCGGCTGCTTTTAGTCGTGTTGATTCTGATGAAGTGAACAGAGTTCCCTTTATGGTTTATATGGATGAATTTCATAACTTTACTACATTGTCTTTGGTTAATATGTTTTCTGAACTTCGAAAGTTTAAAGTTGGGATGATACTAGCTCACCAATACATGCATCAACTTGATGAAGAGATTAGGCAAGCAGTACTAGGGAATATTGGGACAGTTATTTCTTTTAGAATTGGAACCGAAGATGCAAAGCATATGGCAGATGAAATGTTTCCTGAATTTGATGTTCAGGATTTTATTAATCTTCCGAATTACAAGATATATTTGAAGTTAATGATTGATGGACGCCCTAGTCGGCCATTTAGTGGATATACATTAACATATAAACTTGTCTTTTAGTATTCATCATAATTAGATATTTCAAATTATTTGGTATTTTTGGGAAAACAAACTGACATACATATTACGCTAATTATGAATGATATGATTAATCTTTTAAGAACAACTTCATCTGCAAATTACTCAAAAGAATTTGTCAGCAATGCTTTTAAAAGAATTGGTAAACTAGGAACAATTGTAAGTATCTATTGGCCTCAATTAAGAAACGAACAATTTCCTCATTTAATAGTCAGGGCTTCAGCATATAATTCAAATAAAGAAGTAATTACAAAAATAGAGGGATTAAAATATCCACCACTTGAATTTAATAAAAATTATCAAAGAGCAAGTACGCCCGATGATTCAATGTTTTATTGTACTCTAAATAAAGGTCTTGATTTTACAAATTTACAACCCCAATTGGAGACTTGTTTTCGCGAAACATTTTCTGACTATATTAAATTAATAGCTAAAAACAATTCTATTTGTTTTAGTCTTTGGAAAATTAAGCAACCGATTAGGTTATTAACTGTTTTTAAAGTTAATGATTTCAATAAAGACTTAGATGCTTATAAAGAAATCCGTGATGCGTATCAAAAAGGTAATTATAATACTGACGACACATTAAGATCTATTACAAATGAATTTAGCGATTTATTAGCGGATAAATTTAGTATTCCGGTGGACGAAAATACAATTGATTATAAATCTTCTGGCTTGATCAACCAACATATGATCAAAACGTATAATTACATGCATGAAGAAATTGATGGTATAGTTTTTAAAAGTACAAAATCACCATCAAGTGACTTCAATCTTACTATTTTGCCAGATTCTTGTATACAAAATTATAATGTTTAAAAGTAATTTATTGCAAACTATTACAAAATAGTACTGCAGCCGGAATTTCTCAATTCCAAATCGATAGCAAATCAGGCCAGTTGATAGAAAAACAAGATTTAAATTGGAAATTAAAAATATAATACTTCCTTTATCAATAATGCAAAACAATATTTATCTGGTTGAAATATTTTATTAATAAAATATTCTAATTTACAAACAATTTCAAGTTACATTCTTTCGGTTAAATAAATCTGTTCAAAAATCCTTTGTATCAATAATTTAGCTTGTAAATGTTAAAAGCATCTCGCCCAAATATTAATTCACCTTTTTGCTTCACTGAATCCATTAAAATTTTTTGATCTTGGTTAAAAGGTAAATGTCCATATTCGAGAACATAATTGATATTAATTCCATCAGACCCACTGCAAATTCCAAAATTTGAATTTTTCAACTCAGTTTTAAATTCAAATGGCAACCTAACACAAAGATTTTGTTCATTTTTTCGAACTACAGGAAAATAACCAGTACCCACTTCATAATTATCTAAGATTACTTGAGCATTATTAATACCTAAATAATTTGAAAAATGGCCATCTAACCAATTATCACTATGTCTAATTGTATAAATCACTGAATTTGCTGGAATGATTTTTTCTGCTTCAAGGAAAAAACTAATTTTATTATTCAAGTCCTTTTGAACAACAATTTTTGAATATAATGAAACTAGAAATGGTATATATATAATCACAAGACAGATTACAAAGAAATTTGTATCAGCCTTTGAATAGGATAACCAAATTATTATAAAAAACATTGCTATTAATTGGAGACGCAAGGTTACATACCCTCCTCCATTTGTTTCATCAGGAAGAATAAACATGCTTAAAATAAATATAACAATCAATAGTAACCATCTTCCTTGATCTATTTTATCTATAATTGAAATGGATTTAACATTTAATATCCATAAATAAGTGTGAATTATAAAAATAGTAAAGAAAGGTATAAATATTAATTTACTACAAATTCTTTCAATCGGTACATAAGCCAGTAAAACTCTAAAATCTATAATAAAACTAATAATAGTTTCAAAGTCTAAAAATGTATTTTGATTAATATAATTTTGACCTTTTGTGTAAAACATAAACAATATTAAACTGGGCATAAAAACTATAAATAGGACTAAATAGTTTTTCAAATTAGCCAACTTAAATGCGTCATTTTTTTTAATCAAATTAAATTGATTAGTAAATTCTAAAAAAGTTAATATTGCAAGAGTAATTAAAAATACTAATCCATGACTGAGAAAAAGTAAAAATATAATAAAAGAAAAAATTATAATTCGATAAATATTATATCTAAAATTATAACTAAGATACAGATAAATTGACAAAAACATAAGACTAACTCCTAGCATGAAATTATTCATCCCGATAGCTAATAAATAATTAAATAGTAAAATTGGGACTAAAATTATTGCCAACCGATTATTTCCTTTAGTAGACTTTATTATTCCCCAAATTGAAAAAAGAGTTATAAAAAAAATTGATGTTATTATTAATTTTTCGCTAATAGAAGGAATGAATATGATGTCTAATATTAAGTATAATAATGTTGTTAAATAATTTGGAGGTATAATAGGATTTATACTATATATCCCCGATAAAAAATCATTATTTGATAATAGCTTTGAAAATAAATTTGCATTGTATAAGTGGGCTGCTCCGTCGCAAGTTACGAAATAGGGATTACTAAAAATTAATATAAGGATCAAGAATACAAGTGCAATTGAAATGTATAAGTGCCTGTTAATACTTTGAATACTATTTAAAATCATTGATTGTCCTATTTACACATTAAATTTTATTAATATAAAAAATATTAATACTGTAAAGTTATGAATTATTTTTGACTAATTTATAAAATAATTTATGCCTATGTTTGTTAAGAAACACAATATTGATAAATTGAACTTTGAACTGATATTCAAATATTAATCTAAATATAATTTCTTGTATATTATTTCACCTGCAAGAACTATTTTTGCTATATATATGCCTTTTGGTTTATTTTCCATATTTATCTCAAAGTGATTTTTATTAACACTAAAATAATTAATTAATTTTCCATCAAGATTATAAATAGAAATTGAATTTATATTTCCAATTGATTCAAAATTAAACAATAATGTCGATGGATTTGGATATATTATTATATTATCAAAACCAATATCTTTCTTTAAATTCCGTGTATTTATATTATTAAATGGTGCGCCGCAATGATCTGAACTATGAAAAAACACTTCTTTGCAAGTCTCAACTGAATCATTACTACATGAGTTTTTTGCTAACAAACAGATGCTATATCTTCGACCTGTGTCCAAAGCATTTGCTCCAAATCTATCAACTAATATTCTTGAAACATTTAAATCCCCTGAGTTAATTAAATTTCTTTGTCCTTGAGGTGGACTTGAGCCTAAAATTATTCGTTGTGTTGTGCTACCAAGCGTAGGTGGTATCGCAGCTATTTTCAATATTGTTGTATCATTACATGAAATATAGTTTGGAGCCCACATTACAAGATCACCTAAACTTACATACATATTAAAAATTCCTGTATCAGAAAACGTTGAACAATATTGTTGATGCAACATAAAGTCAGAGTTTGGATTGCAAGCATTAACATGCATAATAACCGATTCAGATACACAATTATTACTTGGGTTACATATAATTAGTGATATTCTGTATGTGCTATCACATTTGAATTTTTTACCTGTCATGTTAGTAGTATAATCAAGAATTAATTCTTGAATTACATCTAGTTCAGATTGAAAATACTTATATTGAGTATCGTTAGAAACTAATGAATCTAAATATGCATAAACTGAAGGAAAAGTTCTACTTAAAAAATCACTATATCCATGTGCTCCAAGTTCTTCAATTTTTATCGTAAAGTTTTTTGAACAAAATCTAGAAGCTGAAGCATCAATATTAAGATTACTACCAAGATTATACTGTAAGGTATTTATAGTTCCCATACCTTGTGTTGGAGATGAAGTGACGTTATTAAGTGTAAACTTACTGTCTATAACACAAGTTTCAATGTAAATTAATTTAACATTACTATACCAACTACTGTCATGCCCTGTTGCAAGTTTAACTCTATAATATTTACCGCCTTCAAATGGTAAACCCATTGTAGAAGCAAAATTGTCCAAATCAAAAAATTCAATATTATCAACCTCATCTTGGGTGAGCCATCTATATACTTCGGATGCTTGATTAATATTTCCAACTGAGTCAGCTTCAGCAATCGAAACAAAATAATCAGATGAACATGTAACAGATAATGACCCATCTAAAATAATTCGTGATTTTCCATGATTATCGGATATTTCAATTGGATTTGTACACATAAATCCATTCGAGTTATCGTTACAATTACTTATCCCATTTAATTTGAATTCTATTTTGGGTTCACATGGTGTAATTTTTAAATATTGAGTTTCAAAAATATCAGGACCACAAAAATCGTTTGTTTCGGGATCATAACTCCCCAAAGTTAATTTGTAAATAACATTATCATCGCCTCCCTGAAGATCTATAAAATCATTTAAATTGAAGTTATACATTCTGTAATCAAAGGTAGTTGGAATTTGTCTATTACATAATGTTTCAGCCATGTTACTTGTATCTCCAGGTTTAATCCATGTTTTTCCAAAATAATACCATGACGAATCAATTAACATTTCAACATAGACATATAAAAAGTGGTTAGGTAAAAAACTTTTATTGTTATCAATAATTATCTTCTGGTTGGTAATTTGATTTGGAATCGTAACTGGGGCATTTATACTTAGTCCTTTTTTACCATTTATTAAATAATCAATAATGCCATGATGATAGGAATCATCTTCTCTTTGAAAAAGCCTAATATATTCTATATTCATAGATGCTGAATCAGCATTTGGTAAATAACTAGCCTTATTTCCAATTTTCTTTGAAGGCATATATCCAGCAATCACCCCCATTCTTTTATTTGGATTAGGAATACCACCAGGTCCTATATTAATAGTTGTCCTAACAGGTTTATTATTGATATACCACACCATTTTATTAGGCTCCCATTGGACTGCATATGTTACACTTGTACCACTAAAAGATTGCCCAGGAAGTGTATAATTCCATTTTTGAAAAATTGTATTTGCACCATTTTGGTTTGGTTTGTAATTACTTGTATGCACTACAACATCACCAATTCCCCATTCCATTATATCAATTTCATTATGAAATGTATTAGGTGTAGCATCATTAGGATCACCATGCCCAAATAACCAAAAATGAGCGTAATAACCAGTAATACTTGGTACTGTAATTTTAGCTTCTACATAACCGTATAAAATTGTGTTTTCATCATTACGGACAAGTTCAGATCCAATATTGCAATGTAATATTCCTCCTGAATAATGTGATGTTGCGCCATTTCCGTTTGTTCCATTATTATGCATGCAATTATAATCTACATTTGGATTATATTTACCAATTATATCAACTCCATCTTGATTTCCACAAACCCGATTTTCAGCTAATAAAACTGCTTCTTCGCCAATCAAATGACAGCCCCATCCATAATCTGACATAAATCCCTGAGCATCTAGCTCTGCATTAGTACAACCTGTAAAGTGTTCTCGAAGGAGTACCCAGTTATCTTTCTCAGATGAATTACTTGCTCCACCTGTTAGGTCAATATATTTTTTTTGACAAATTAAATTTGACGCAAGAAAAAATGCTAGAATAATAAACGAGGTTTTCATATAGAAATGTTTAAAATTTTGAGTAATTAAAACTTATGTTTTGTAAACCTAAGGTTTTTTTCTAAATATTACAATAAAATTAACATAAAATTAACATTTTATAAGTTTAAAATATAATTATTTATATAAATAAGCTATTTTTTTTATTTATATAAATAAAATATTATTTTTAATTACTAATGAAATATGAAAGTTTAATAATTTTCATTAATTCAAAATGTATAAATTAGAATTTTATATTGCCATTATGGCAATTTATGCCTTCTACGACAACATTCATTCATAAAATATAATGGTTTAGAAATATTCTTTAACAATCTAAACCAGTTTAAAATGAAAAATTTGAATGAATTAAGTCAACCAAAGCGTTCTTGGTTAGTTGCTGAGGTTAAAATCTCATACCACAACCAATCCAAAGCATCCGATTATCCAAAAATCAACACTTCAACTGAAGCTGAATTAATTCTACGCCAGCATTGGAGTGATGACATGGAACTACTAGAAGAATTTAATGCCCTATTCCTAAACAGAGCAAATGGTGTAAAAGGATTCTTTCACCTTTCTCGAGGTGGAGTCTCTAACACATATGTCGATCTCAAGATTCTTTTTTCAGCAGGCCTAAAAGCATTAGCATCTGGCATTATCCTAGCGCACAACCACCCATCAGGAAATATAAAACCCAGTAAAGCAGATCTTGAATTAACCAAAAAGGTACTAGAAGCTGGAAAACTGCTTGATATCCAAATCATTGATCATTTGATATTAATACCCAATTCTGGTTATTATTCCTTCGCCGATGAAGGCACCCTATAGTTCTATTTCTTAACCATATAATTTAATAAAATGAAAAAGGAACTAGAATCTACTAGGGGCTCTGCTATTTCTAAAAACTTTGACCTCTATAAAGAAGTGACCAACAAAATCATTTCTATGCTTGAACAAGGAGTAGCACCGTGGAGAAGAACATGGAGTACCTATGGATTGGCCAAGAACTATACAACTGGACATGTATATACTGGAATTAACTTCATATTGATGAACAATACTTTGAATCATATTCCATATTTCATGACATTTAATCAAGTTAGGACAATGGGAGGTAAATTGAAAAAAGGAGCAAAGGCACATAAGGTCATTTACTTCAATCTTATCTACAAGGATCAAAACAACAGAGTGGTAAACAAAGAAGAAGCAACACACCTATTTAATATAGGAGCAGAAGTTAAAGTATTAAAGTTCATTAAGTATTACAATGTCTTCAATATCTCTTATGTGGAAGGTATTGAATTTGAGATTTCAGAAATACAGCTAAAGCCAAATGAGAAGATAGATAAATGTGAATCTATTGTAGAGCTTATGCCTAAGTGTCCTTTGATACAGCATGAGAAAAGTAATAGTGCTTTCTATACACCTATTTTGGATATGGTTAATATGCCAAAGCTTGAACAGTTTGAAACATCGGAAGAATATTATGCTACACTTTTCCATGAACTCATCCATTCTACAGGTCATGCTACAAGATTAGCTAGAGAGGAAGTTATGAATCCTCATGTTTTTGGCACTAAAGCATACAGCAAAGAGGAGTTAGTTGCTGAAATGGGAGCTTCGTTTCTCTGTTCAAGTGTTCAGATTGACTTTGATAAAATCTTTGAAAACAATGTAGCTTATCTCTCTGGCTGGCTTAAAGTACTAAAGGTGGATAGCAAATTTATATTTAAAGTAGCCTCAGAGGCCCAAAAAGGTGTGGATTTCATTTTAATTCGTTGATTTGAGTATTGAGTCATTTGTAAATCCCTGCTTGGCTTTTATAGCTTTGTGGGGATTTTTTGATACAGTTTGAGAAATAATATATATAGAAACTTTGATATGAGATTGAAAATAAGTATAGTAGTTTGCTTTTAAATTCAAATAAGTTATTATATAATAGTTATAATTGTTCATTTAAATGATTTCAAATATGCTCAAATTTTTCAGAACATAAAAGATATTAGAAATTTATATATATCATTAATAAATAATACATATATATTAGCCTAATAATCAAGTAAAAAATTAGCGAATTACTTGACATTTCATAATATTTAAATTATCTTTGCCATACCAAACCTGATTTGGCAAAAATTTAGTGGCAATATTATTAAAAGTTACTAAAAACCGAATGAGACCTCATTTCTCAAAGTAGAGTGTGAATTTAGCCTTTTAAAAAATTATTTTAAATAAAAATGGCCCCTTAAATAAGGAGCCATTCGTACAACAGGTTACAAAAATGAAATATGTAACCAAAGGCAGAAATAGTGAATCACAACAAAAGCAACGAGCTTAATGATCCTTTTGAAAATGATTTCACTTCTCACCTTTCTAAAGTACTTTGAAATTGCTTTCATGTTCTAAAGATTTGGTGATTCTTCAACCAAAATACCATTCTGTTAAGGGATGGTATTTTTTATTTCTTTTAAAATGCAACTATTATTTAAATAAGCGCACTTTTACTTATATTTTATACCTTAAGTTATAACAAATAACTTTTAGCCTTTCATCTTCTTGGTTTGGTAGAATTACATAGACAAACAAAACGAATTCAATTACTTCGGGGCAAGTATATTTTGAGTTAATTCATTTACACTTCTCAAATTGCTTCAGGTTCGGAAGTGCTAGTTTGAACTATGCAAAGCAAAGTTAACTTTATTTTATATAATTTTAAGTAAATATTTAATATTTTTAAATAAAATATTTTAATCCTTATTATTAACAATAATTCAGCATTTTATATATTAAATTAATCTATAATATAAAAAAGAATTAATTCTTCAACCAAAAAATAGTTTTTTGATTCATGTCAAAATTCAATATTTCAATAAAAATCTTAATTAATAGATTTCATTTTATTCGGAATAAAAAAAACTGAGAGAAACCAATTTCTATTCTAAATTATACATATTAATTTATCTCGCCATGTAGTCAAATTACATTTTTATTTAATTGATATATCAAATTCCTAATATACTACTAATTACAATTCAATATCTTACGTATAAATTTTAATAAACATATGTTAATCAATGCGTTATGTTAAAAATTTATTGTTTATAATCGAATTTATCGTATCTTTGTCATACCCAACCAAAGTAAACTCTTATTCGAGAGTTAATTTTTTACTACACACACAAATAAATTAGCTAGGCTATGTATTGGCCTGAACGAAGTATTACTGCTTTTGGCAGCTTATATTTTGGAATTATTTAATGGTAAATAAATTATTAAAAATTAAAATAAATATGAATAAAAAAAGCTGATCCCACCTTAACGATGAAACCAGCATTAGAAATTTAAAATCGGGTAAAATTCTTCCAGGAACTCCCTTTTTTAAATTGACGAGGCAAATGTAATGCCTATGATGCTTATATTATACTTTCTGCAAAGAAAAGTCAACTTTCATAAATAAAGGGTGGTCAGCATATTAATAAAACCTACAATATGCAACCAAAACCAAACCTGAGAATCTGCTCTCCTCGAGCAGTTTCTAAAACCATTATTTTCTATTATTTAAAAGGCATTTCTAGCTTTTTAACCACTTATATATTTCAATCTACAATTACAGATTACAAATCCATGATATTACATAATATCAATTGCTATATCTCATATTGTAATTCTATATACTCATTACCACACTATAGGTCAATCCAAATACAGTTGAATATTTCCATTAACCTAAATCTCAATTTTATGCAAAATGAAATTTACAATGATTCTGTTTTTGAAAGCAATGAAACTATTAAGTTTATTCAAATCACGAGTGATCGCCATTTAACTTTAAACAAGCTAATTCAAAATCACTTTTGTGATAGATTGAATGAAATAAATATGAACGATAAAATGAAAATTTAAATATTATTAAATAACCACAAATAAATATTTTTTATGAATACAAAAAACTCTTTTCAATTTGGCATTCGTGTAAACGCACTTGAGAGCCATATTAAATCAGAAATCTCTAAAATTGGAGATAGAGCAAAACAAGACATGGATATTGCAGTATCCCAAAACTTAAATGACACATCTGTAATACTGAATTCAGTATCCACAGAGACCGAAGTACTAAAGCAAGAAGTTAACAAAAACATTGATCCTGAAGTTGACAAAATTATTGAAGACATTAAGCAGACGAACTTAGAAGCTTTACAAAATGCAACTGACGAGCAGGTTGAGCAGACAAATAAGAAAATAAGTAGTGTTGAGGTAGATATTCGGAGAACAATACTTACTTATGATTGGAAAAAATACATATGGGTATTAGTTGCCATTGTAGCTCTATGTTCTATCGATGCGGGCTTAAACTATTCAAGTTTTCAAGTAATCACAGGCAGTCTTCTTGGAGCAATCTTTTTATCCATAATCATAGCCAGTGGTCTTGCTGTTGCTTCACATACTATTGGTATGAAAATCCAAACTGCAAAGACTCCAAAACAAAAACGGTTTTGGTTCATAGGTGGATTAATTGGAGCTGGAATTGTTTTTCTTTTCCTTGGCATATTGAGACAAACATATATGGATGATTCAAGCTCATTTGGAAATAATCCGATCCTTTGGATGCTATTCAATTTATTCTTCTATTGCATTGCCTTGATCTTCGCTTCAACAAAACTTCCCACTAAAGAGCAATCAATGGAACATAGCCAATTAGAAGAAAAGAAAAATCAATTAATGCTTTTAAAGAATCAAAAGGAAGGAATGCTTACATTTTTACGATTAGAAGAAGAAAGGATTAATGATCGCAAACAAATGCTAGAAGCTTTTCATAAATACAGAGATTCAATGATAATTCTAATCGATAAAGAAACAGAACGAATCCATGCAATGGCTATGAAAGAATTTGTTTTGAAAAGTGGATCACATAAAGTAAAGGCATTAGTTAATCCAATAAATCAAACCTCATGAAAATAGTCAAATACATTTATGCACTGCTGATAATTTCAGCAGTGCACTTTTCCTCTTGTAATCCAAAACCAATTTCACAGGATATATCGATAGTTTTGGATCTAACCTCAGCAAATTTTTCACATATTTTGTTGAATGATTTTAAAAAGAAATCAATTATTTCGAAAGATGTGAATAATTCAGAGGCAGTGAGAATTCAAGGCATTACTGAGTTTGGATTCAATCAAATAAAGTCTTTTATGCTTGATTCAGTATCGAGTGCTTTATTATCAAATGACTATGAAAGGAAGCATGAAATCAAGAAATACTATACCAATATCGATTCAGCATTATTAGAATTAAGCAAGAACAAGAAAGAAAGAGTTGGTTCAGTGATATTTAAAATAATTTCCGAAGAATTAAATATTTTATCAAAATCAAAAGCTGACAAAAGGATGCTAGTCATTAATACCGACCTTATGGAAAAATCATTCATTGATTACTATGATCAAGATATTTTTAATGAAATAGTCAATCAGCCAAAGCATATTCAAAATCTACTGATTGAAAAGTATCCTTTGAATAAATTATCTGAAATTGAAATTTACATACTATATAAGCCAATTGATAAAATGGACAGCGAAAGATTTGAAATTGTTTCTGACTTCTATAAATTATTCCTAGAATCATATGGTGCCCATGTAAGTATAGGTAGTAATTTATAGTGCTTGGTATTAATCAAATCCTAAATACCTGAATATGATTAGAACTTCTACCCAAACAATATTTAATCTAATACGAACACTTGTAGTCACTTTTTTCAAATTGATGACAATGACCTTTGCCCTATTATGTAAAGTTTCTGGAATGCTTTTACTTAAAACGGGAGAAACTATTGAAAAAATGATGACAAGATGATAAAGATAATAGGTGTAATATTTGAAGTCATATATTGGCTTTGTGCTGAAATAGCAACTGGACTGTTTGATTTTCTTTCTTCTCTTATTCAAATGAGCCGTAAAACGGAATTCAATGCTGACTTTATTAGTGTAGATAAAGTTTTGCAAAATTCAGATACTGGCTTTTGTCTTGATGGTGAAAATTGTCTTTCAATTTCTGAGAGTTATAAAAATGCAATTATTTTAGGTGGAAGCGGTTCAGGCAAAAGCTCTACAGTGCTTATCAATAGCGCACTATTCATGGCCAAAGGAAATTCGTCTCTCATATTTAATGACCCATCCCACGAAATTAGATTGCTTGTAAGTGGTGCATTACAAAGTTATGGATATACCATTAAAGTAATAGACTATAGCAATGAAGCCTCAGAATGCTTTAATCCACTTCAAAGATGTATGACAATTTCTGATATTCAAAAATTAGCCTCACTGCTAGTTCGCAATGCTCTTGGAGAAGCCAAAGATCCATTTTGGAACAAGTCTGCTGAATCACTTTTGTCCCTTTTCATCCGATATTTAATATTCTATGGTGAACCTGAAAATAGAAACTTATACAATGTACTTCATTTGATAAATGTATTCGCTGGAAATCCTGAGAAAATAGACAAACTCATCGTTAAAACTAGAGACGATAAACTGTTATCCGAGTACAAAGCATTTGTTGCATATGGGGACAAGACCCTCATGTCTATTGTTGCCACAGCCAAAGCTTCACTTTCACTATTTGCTGATGAAACAATAGCTAAGATTACTTCAATTGATACAATAGATTTTGCAGAATTTCGCACTAAAAAAATTGCCCTATTTATCAACAACTCCATTCCAACAATGCAATATTATAGCGGAATATCATCACTGTTTTTCCAGCAATTTATGAATGAAATATTAATTAGAATTCCTGATAAACATGAAAACAATATATTCTTTCTTTTAGATGAAGCAGGATCAATGTTTTTGCCTTCACTTTCAACCATCATTTCTAATATCCGAAAATACAATAGTGGAATACTTTTAATATATCAGGACTACCATATTCTAGAACATATTTATGGTTCATATGAAGCAAAAAATATTTCTGCCAATTGTTATGCAAAAGTGTATTTGCCAGGTCAGCCGATTGAAACATGCAAAATGTTAGAAATGACACTGGGTAAATTTGAATATGAGGATGAAAATGAAGTTAGGCATACCCGCCAATTAATGACTTCGGATGAAATTCGTATGAGTGACAAGGCAATTATCCTGATAGGTAACAAACCACCAATTCATGCAAAATTGTATCCATATTACAAAAATATGAAATTGAAATTGCTAACTGAAATTCCTCCATATATTCCAGATAATGTTCTTCCATTTGATATTCCTCCTTTAATTCAATTTGAAGATGAAAAGAAAGGTTAAGTCGGAGAATAGCATATATTCATATTTACAATCGAGTGGAGTTCTTGAAAAAGGAACTCATGAAGAAATTCAAAAGGTTCGAAAGGAATATTGGAGGGAATATAAAAGAAAGTGGAGAGTTGCGAAAAGAAAAAAAGAAAAAGAATTCACCATCTCCTTTAATCCAGATGAATTAAAAGTTTTAACCTTCGAGTCTAAAAAGCATAAGTTAAGTAGAACTCAGTTTATCAAAGAAACAACATTCGCTTATATCAATAACTCATTTATAGTTCCAGACATAATAGAAGTAAAAAAAATATCACAACTACTTGCGATGACATACAATTCAGTTCAAGACTTGTTTGATGCTAACAAATTAAATTTTGATTTGGGCCGAGATATAATGGAATCAATAAATAGACTGGAGCGAGAAATACTACCTTTACTTCATCACCCTAAAACTTTAGAAGACATTATCAAAATTCATATTATTAAGGATGGAGGAAATAAAGCTCTATTATTGGAATTCATAAACTCTTTATGACTTGTGATATTAAAAAATCTAACTCGTCGAAGTAATATTGGCCAATTAGTGAATTATGTTCTAAAGCCAGAAAAGAATGAAAAGGCTGAACCAATTTTAAAACATAATCTAAGGTCTCGCTCTCCTGTTGGATGGACAAAGGAATTTGAATCAAATGAAGCTCTTCGATTATACAAGAGAAGTGATAATATAAAGCTCAATCATATGATATTATCCTTTTCAAGTAAAGATATAGAACATATCTCTAAGGATCTTTTAAAGGATATCTCTAAAAAATTTATAGAACTACGTGGCAAAGACAATGTATATCTAGCTTCCTCACACCATGATAAAGATCATATCCATTTGCATATTTTGATGTCGGCGACAAAATATTTGACTGGAGAATCCAATAGAATATCTAAATTGGAATTCCAAGATCTCAAGCTAGGTCTAGATGCTTATCAAAAAGACAAATATCCAGAGTTAATCCATAGCTTGCCTGCTCATGGTAAATTGACCAAAGTCGATTTCCAAGATATTTCTTATCCATTTAAAGCTTCTGATAAGACATTGTCTCAAAAACAGCAAATTTCAGAGAATATTGCAGAAATATATGGCAAGGTCAATACAAGTCAAGAATTCCTGTCTCAGCTCAAATTTGAGGGTTTGGAGCCATATTATAGAGGTGGCACAGTGTATGGAGTTGAGGATCAAGGAAGGCATTTCAAGTTTAAGACTTTAGGGTTTGATATTAACAAACTTGATGAATTGGATAAGAATCAAAGTAAAGTAGAAGTTGAATTGCAAGACCTTAAGGATCTTCGTGAATCCAAAAATTTAGAAAAAGAGGTTAATGATGAACGAAATATTGAAGATGATGAAGATGAAGAAACTGAAGATGAACTAGGAAATGATGAGTATGATGGATTAGGTATTTAAGGGGTTCGGGTCTCCCGACAAGATAGCCTCTCGACTTAGGCAGATAACAGATCGCCATGGCGAGAGGCAATCTTGCAACATTAAAGAAGTTTGCCTTTATACGGTTTTTTAAAAGTAGTAATAGCATATTCAAATTTAATGATTGTTAACGCACTTTTGAACTTTCTTATAATATTCCTCGTTGAGTGTTTCAAAATAATAAAGTATGCAGTATGACTTAGAAAAGCATGGAGACTCTTTTGAAAAAAATGTCTTTGGATTCATTCGTGAAAAAATTCCAGCCTATGAAGAGAATTGGAAACTATATATTGGACATCGGGGTAAAGGTCGAATGGCTGAAATAACAGGATTATCTGAGGTTGAAGAAAAAGAAAGAGTAAATTTTTCTCAACACCATTATACAATATTAGAATCCATATATTTGATGCACCTGATTTCCAAAGATGATATTTTCAATTCTCCTGTTTTAAGTTTTTGGGTTTATTCTGAAATCAACATTAAGATAATAGCTTATCATGCATTAGCCGGTAGGTTAAAAGATAATTTTTCAAATTGTTTTGAACTAATGTTAAAAAAATCAACTAATGAAAGTAAGGCAGAAATAGCTAAAAATTATTGTGGCGTTTTAGATGCATTATATGAACGAAGAAATCTCTTCTTGCATTCAATTAAAGTTCCAATGAGTTTTGATGAACACAATTTAATACAATATCCTGAAATTCAAACTACTTCAAATCAACATGACAGCTTCGGAAATAAATCAAATTGGTATGATTCACAATTCAAATTGAGATACATATCTGATGAGTTAAAAAAGTATCAAATAGAAGTAGAAACCGCATCAAATGATCTTTTATACAAACTTACCGATGAATTAAATCAGTTCAAAAAAGATAAGTTATTCCAATTACTATTTTCCTTTGAAACAATATTCGATACAAAAAATATTCCAGTTGCTTATATTAGTGGTAGTATGGGACATCAGGGAGTTGACTTTAATTTATAATTTTTAAATGATTTAATCATCAACTAAATATTATTAAATAATGAATTATAAAATATTAATAGATTTATGAAAAATAATAATTCAACACAAATAATATCAGAAAGTATTTTAGAATATGTCAAAAGCGAATCTCAATTTGCACTAATGATAAATGGTGAATGGGGATCAGGTAAATCATATTATTTCAAAGAAGTTCTGAGCAATGTTTTAAAAGGTTTTACTCAAAAGAAGATAATTTATACAAGTGCAAATGGAATTTCTTCTTTTAATGAAATATTGGAGCAAATAATAACTAAAAAATATTATTCAAATAAAAAAAGCATACAAAAGGGACTTAATCTTACATATCAACTCTCAAAATTAGCTTTAAAAGAGTCAGACAGATATAGAATAATTGGTAATATGCTCGATGTAATTCCAAAAATATTTAATTCTAAGGATATCGATGGGTTTAAAAATGACATTATTATTATTGATGATATAGAAAGAATTAATTTCAATAAATTCCCGATTGATGATTTTTTTGGTGTAATCAACAAAATATTTACAGAACATGATTCAATTTCAGTAATATTGATTTGTGATGAAGCACAATTAAAAGTTAAACTAGGAAAAGATGATTTAATATTTAAATATGAAATAATTAAAGAAAAATCAATATTAAGAACTATTAAATTTAAACAAGATATTTTAGATCTTTTGCCTAGCATAATAAATGAATCTAATTTCAATAGGGATAAGAATAAATATATACTTGAAAATTTAGATTTCATAAAAGAACTAATAACATTTACAAATGAGAAAAATTTAAGAACTATTAAATTCTTTTTTAATAATTTAGCAACTTTCACAAACTTAATTGATCCACAAAAATTTGAAAGAATTTCAAAGTATATAATTCTTTTTAATTTCATTTGCTCAAAAGCATTTAAAGATGGAAAATTAGACAAGTTTGATGATAAAATAAAAGACTTTTCAAATGAGATAGAATTTATTGGAATGAGACCAATTTTTTCTACCTCAGGAAGGATTGATGTTGAGAATGGCATTGATGAAACTCTGCCCTATAGAGAAATTGCTATCAAGTTTTCAAATTATTTTAAAATGTTTTTTTCAATCAGTGATTACATCAAGACAGGTTATTTAGATGCAACTTTCTTACACTCTGAAATTGATAAATATTTGCCTCAATTGAACCATTTGGACGAATGGAATATTAAGTTAGATAAATTAAACAATTTTAGAAATTTATCAATTCCTGAATTTAAGGATACTGTTAAATCTATATTTATTTTTTTACAGCAAAATAAGTATGATATTGATAGTATTCTAAAATTTGCTAACAAATACTTTTTTTTCTTAGAAGATAATGTAAAGCTTAATAATTTTGAATCTGATGAATTTAAAACATTTATTTGTAATTGTCTAAATAAAGCTATTGAAAACGAGATATATACTTCAATATTTCCAGAAGAAAGGCTTGAAAAATATAAGCACAAATTCGCAGATGCCAAAGAAATTCTTAACTGTTATATGGATATATATAAAATGAAAATTAATAGCTACATTGAAAATTCTATTTTGACTCTTAAAGTAAAATTAATAGACAACTTAAAGGAATTTAATCAAAGTGATTTTTGGATTTTATTTTCTAAAATTGAAATTCAAGAAATAGATGGGTTTTTAACAAAATATTTAGGTGATTCACTTTTTGCAGGAATGTTTAACCTTAAACTAAACAATGAATGGAACTTCATTAAGCAGAGTGAGAATAAAATTGATCCAATGGAAAATGTATTTCAATTTATAACGAAGCTTAAAGAAATTGATATTGAAAAAGACAGTCCTATACCATATTATGTTGAGGATTTAAATAGGATCTTAAATAATAAAAGGAATTTTGAAATTAATTGACGAAGTATTCTATTATTTTAATTTTGAAACTGAATGTTTTAATTTTTAAGGTGACAGTGAGCTAAGTTAAATTTCACTTTTAAATCATAACTAAATCCATCTAAGTCAGGAAAAATACTCTCATGCCTAATTCCTGAAAAATATAACTCTCGCAATACTCTTTCAGACACTTCCTTTGAAAGAGTAAATTTTAATAATTGGTCATCGGTTTCATTTAATAATTCTTCAAACGGTACAAAAGGGTTCGAATGTATTGAAAATAAACCAAATTGTCCTGAAATTCTATTTGATATACTTGGTGGGTAAAATAATCCGCAAGAATCATATTCAAAGGGATTCTTAATCTTGTCTATGTCAATATTATTACAAGTATGCCAAGCATATACCGCAGTGCCATTCTTATCTTTAGGTAAAATAATTCCTTGATTATTTAACTTTGGCATTGTAGCAAAATAAAGTGCAATTAATGGACTAGACGTCCAATCAAGCAATCTTGTTGGCAATCCATGATGTTGAGCCAAGGCTAACCACTCCCAATCATTATTTGGATACGAATTTATTCCAGATCTACTACGTAATTTGAATCTATCTATAATTTCTTTCTCATAATTAGATGTATCTAAAATTTCCTTATCTACTCTTCCAATTGCTGGAATAAGTGCATAATTTTTAGAATCTGTAACTCCTCGAAAAACAAAATGTCCGCAAGTTAATCTATCTGAATTAATCTTTGTTATATAATCAGCGAGTGATTTAATTTCTATAGATTTTATTTTTTTTGCTACTTTAACTTTCTTTTCAAATATATACACCTCATATCTATTTCTCCCGTCTAATCTAACAACATTAACTAAATAATCATTAAGATAATCACAATTTTTATTGAAATAATTTTCAGCATTTTTAAAATCAAAGCATTCTTCATTTGTTAAAGGCAATTCCTTAACGTAAGGCTTTTTTTGACTAGACAAATTATTAGATACTTTTAAATAACAAATTGGAAATGTCTCAATTTCGTCCTTTAGAGTTTGTTTAACATAAGCAAGAACTGAAGTCTTAATTAATTTAGTGTTGATTACTGACATGGATATTTTATTTAGTATTTAAGAACACTTTCTAACGCAACATCCGTATCCTGATTAATAAAATTGGCTTGATACCCAATTGTGGTGGTTATTGAAGAATGACGATAGAGTTTTTGAAGCATTTGTATTGGAATTTTATTCCCTGATAGATTTCCAAATGTATGCCTTGCTACATGCATTGTAAGTTTTTTAATAATTCCCATCCCAGATGCAAGTTTTTGTAATGATTCATCAATTGCTTTTACGGCATTGGCAATTTTTTGTTGAAGTTCGAACTTGTCATTTGGTTTCTTTAATCCGTTCAGATGATGAAAGATATATATTGATTCACCACTATTTATAAGACTCCTATATTTATCTAATATAGATTTTGCTTTATCTGGTACTTTAATTGATCCCGCCTTTGCATTTTTACCCATAGAATAGTGTAATCTATCATTATAGAAGTCTGACCATCTTAATCTTAATAAGTCAGAAATTCTCATCCCTGCAAAATAAAAAGATAAAAGCCAAAGATTTCGAGCATGATCTAAATTTGGATAGTTATCAAGTACTAAATTTTCCAATTTTATAACCTCATCAATATTTAGACTTATTTTTGAAGATTCTGGAAACTTTATTTGAATTTTGCCTTTACCGAATGGATAATATTTGGAATCTACTAATTCTGCTTTGATGGCTTGACTAAAAATAGATCTTATAACTACTAAATGATTAATGACTGTTCGGTCTGAAATTTCTCTAGTACCTTTTAAGTATGCTTTGAATTTGTTTATTAGACTAATTGATATTTCTGAGAAAAAAATATCTTCTCCTTTCAAGAACTCTCTAAATCTATTAATTCTTGGTTTGTCTGCCGAGTACCTATTATATTTACCCGATTTCTTTAGCTCGTCTAAATAAATATTTGCTTGAGCAAAAAAACTTGATACTTTTTCGGATTTCAATTCTGACCTAATCCGTCTCGCTGATACTAAACCCATTTCAGTCGAAAGTTCCAAATATTTTGAATTTGCTTCAGTTAACTTTTTAATTAAGAAATTATTAAGTTGATTGTGGTTAGGATGTGTTTTACGCACTTTTTGTCTAGTTTCATCCCAGTCTTGAACATTTATGGATTGACCTACATGGATAATTGAAGTTTTTCGATTTTTAATAATTTGAATACAAAGTGGAAATTGCCCATCTTTGTTTATCTTTTTACGAAGTAATATCTTTACAGATGCCATTACTAATAATTTGTAGGTCGAACAAAGGTAAAACATTTTATGGATTAATATGTATTAATTTGGTTTATAGTTTAGATTAATTTACTTATTACCAGCATGATACACATATATAAATACAAATAAATGCAATAAATACAGGACTTAAAATCCTGTGGACAGTAATGTTCGTGCGGGTTCAAGTCCCGCCCCGGGTACAAAATACAACACAATTAGACCTATTCTTAGGTACTCTTCATTTAATTCAAGGCGCGTTTCAGGCGCGATAATTACAAAAAAGAGATATTATTTTACTTGATTTTATTTGTGAAAATATTTATTTTCCAAATTTAATTGGTATTTTGAAAAATTCATTTTAACTTTATGTTACAAAAGCACGCTATATGAACTCTAAATCTATTCTCCTTATATTTCTGATCCATTTATTATACGTAACTCAAGGTCAAGCTGGAAATCACCGTTATGCTGATGTTCAAATTAAATTACTTTCCGGTGAAATCAAAGAAGGAAAATTACAGTTTCCAATCTTAAGCGAACACACAAGAATCGTTTTTAAAAAAAATGAAGATGCTGAAAAAGAAACCATTAAAGCAGATGAGATTGATTATCTTATAATAACTACTTCTAAAGAAAATTCATTCTTACTAAAAAGAACTCAAACCTATAATCCCAAAAAGAAACTCAGCAAAGGTAAAAATTGGCTCTTTCTAAAAATAAATTGTAAAAACTTTAATTCATTCCTGTTAGTCGAGGGATTTGATATTAATTCTGTTGGTGATTTTTTTGCATTCTATTTGGATAATATGGGCATGTATTTAATACAACAAAGTACCGAAGATTTCCCAACTGAAGTGGGCATTGTTTTTTTAGGTAAAGTGATAACACAAGGTTCGTTTGATAAACAACGTAAAAAATTCTTATTAAAATATTACGAAAAAGATCCAGAAGCCTTAGCTTTTATTAATTCTAAGAAGAAAGTTAAACAAGAAGAACTGGTTGAATATTTGGAGTCAAAATGTGAAAAATGAAAATAAAAGCAAGCGTATTTTATATAACATTATGGATGTTATTTACAACAAAAGTGGATTTGATTGCTCAGGTATTTGATGGAGCACAAAACCAAGTTTCCTATATTGGTGGAGAATTAAGTAATTATAAATATCTTACAGTAGGTTTGGATTATGGTCTTACAGATTATTTATCAGTAGGAGCAAATATTAAATATCTTTTTAATCCACCAGAAATTCCAAATAAAGAAGAATTTTCTTTTCTTAACAGATTAGGCGCACATCTTAGATTAGACTTCCACTGGGCTAACTACCTGCATTTGAAAAAATCAGATATTCTTATGGGTTATAGAATAGACTTAGAAGGAGCACATGGTCCTCAAATAATCTATCAATACTTCTTCACTGATTTTTTTGGACTATATGGAAGATCTAATTATTATGTAAATATTCCAAAAAGTGTTGAATATTTTAAATTTAGAAAACCAGACCCTTTAACTTTTGAAGTTGGAATTATTTACAAGTATTTTGGCTGGTAATACAAAAAATACAAACTTAATTCTTAGCAGTAATTAAAATACAAATGGATTCTAACTCATTCTTATTTTCAATCAGATTGATTTAGCTAATCGTTTACTTAATTGTATATAGGAATATTAAGTCCTTCTTTTTATTCTTTGCCTAATTAATGGTAATAAATCATTCAAATAAATAATACAGCTCTTTCCCTTCACAAACTCCTCTAATTCCCCAACCATCTTTTTGAAATCCACCTATTTTACCCCAGTTAACTATTTATAGAAATACACTCGGATTTAAAGTCCCGTTGGCGAATCATTCGATTCATTTCTAGGCAATTCTCCAATTATAAATTCTTTGGGGTATGCCAACCACATTGTTTCGCAATGAGAAAAAGAGACCAAAATTATAAATTTTAGTATGATAAACCAGTCACATTAGTCAAAATAAGTTATATTTGCATGAAATGTCATTCATAGATAATTATTTTTGATGAATGAATATCTTTGCATGATATAGCATGCATTATAATCAAAAAATGCCAAATATGAATGATAAAGCATACACCAAGTGGGCAGAAATGTCAGATAAATCGCTGATGGATACCATTGGAGACTTTATTCAATCGCATCGTCTCACTCAAAATAAAACTCAAGACCAGGTGGCAAAAGATGCAGGGATTAGCCGGTCAACTTTAAGCTTATTAGAAAGGGGCGAAAAGGTTAGAATAGATAGTCTGATCCAAGTTTTGCGGGTCCTTCATTTATTATATATCATGGATGTGTTTAAAATTCAACAAGAAATTAGCCCTATTGAATATGCTAAAATTAAAAAAAAGCAAAGAAAACAAGCTTCAAATCCTAAAACCAAAAACAACAAGAAAACAGATGTAGAATGGTAGATGTTGCTGAAATTAAAATATGGGGCGAATGGGTTGGTGCCGTTCGATGGGATGAATCACAACAGCTGGGTTATTTCCAATATGATACCAAGTTTATTCAAAAAGGATGGGATTTATCACCGCTCAAAATGCCCCTATCGCAAGGAACACAGATATATAGTTTTCCGGAACTTCGAATTGGGCGCAACGAAACATTAGACACTTTCAAAGGTTTGCCAGGCCTATTGGCTGATGCTTTGCCAGATAAGTACGGGAATAGATTGATCAGTACTTGGCTAGCTCAACAAGGCCGTACAGAAAATAGTATGAACCCGGTCGAAAAATTGTGTTTCATCGGTACCAGAGGTATGGGAGCATTAGAATTTGAACCAGCAACGATTAAAACAAGTACAAGAAACTTCTCCCTGGAATTTGATGGATTGGTGGAACTAGCCAAAAAAATGCTACATGAACGAGAGGGATTTTTAACACACCTAAGTAAAGATGAAGAGAAGGCAATGATGGAAATTTTAAAGATAGGAACCTCAGCCGGAGGTGCTCGTCCTAAAGCCGTAATTGCTTATAATCGCAAAACAGGAGAAATAAAATCCGGTCAGGGAAGTGTACCCAAAGGATTCGAACATTGGTTACTAAAATTAGATGGTGTTAGCGGAGAACAATTTGGAGAGAGTACTGGATGGGGACGTGTAGAATATGCCTATTACCTTATGGCAAAAGACTGCAAAATAGAAATAAGTGAATGTCGCTTATTAGAAGAAAACGGAAGAGCACATTTCATAACCAAACGTTTTGATAGAGATGGAAATATTAAACATCACACCCAATCCCTTTGCGGGATGCAACATTATGATTTCAATGATATGTATGGATATAGTTACGAACAGGTTTTTCAAACCATGAGATTATTATACTTGACTTATCCTGAAGCAGAGCAAATGTTTCGAAGAATGGTATTTAATGTTCTGGCAACTAATTTTGATGATCACACAAAGAACTTTTCATTTATTTTAAAAAAAGATGATCGATGGAGACTGGCACCTGCTTATGATTTATGTTTTTCATTTGATCCAACCAATCATTGGGTGAACAAACAAACCCTTAGTATCAATGGAAAAAGATTAGAAATAACAAAAGAGGATTTAATGACCATAGCAAAAAATAACAACATCAAAAAAGGTGATAAAATTATTGATGAAATGAATTCAATTATAAAATCCTGGACTACATATGCATCACAAGCCAATGTAAATAACGTTTTAAAGAAAAAAATTAATAACAATTTAAATGTATTCTAAGATGCGTGGGTCAAAATTTGTTCCGAGAATTGAATACTTACCTTAGTCAACAACAAAATGGAACATTATATGGACTTAGTATAATCTAGATAATAAAGAAATTACTATTTCAAAATTGTATTCTTGTTTTATAAATTAATAGTTTTGTTTAACCACTGACATTACATATATTGTTTTAACCCTTTGAGATTTTACAATTTTGGTCAAATGTAAAATTACCAGACATTCACAAACTTATAATTTATTGACAACACAATCTCACAAGCCGAGCGTCCTTTACCTCAACAACGTAGCATCTCCCGTCACTTTATGATATCCCCGGGCCTTGTCACGCCATTCGACGATATAAACAAAAACATCTGGATTGACTGGCACACCTCGAAACATTCCATCCCATCCGTATTGTGGATCATTGGGAAGAATATTTTTTTGTTCAAACATGAGCTCACCCCATCGATCATATACAGCAAACAGATCAATCATATGCACATCTTCATTGGAAAATACAACGAGTCTGTCATTGACCTGATCTCCATTCGGTGAGAATACATTGGGTACATAAACTTCACCTTCATGAGCTATCATTAAAACCAAATATTCAATGGAATCGCAGCCGGATGAACTGCGATGATTAAATTCATAAACACCACTTTCTTCATAACGACGGTGATCCGCTGACCAGTAAAAATTACCCAAAGCACACAAAGTATCACTAAAATGGTATTCAGGGTGTATGATAAGTTGCATTAGGTAATTGGAATCACAACCTTCATGAGTCACTGTGTCGAAGCGATAACTTCCACTTGTACGATAATTTTTTCCATTAACTGACCAGGTGTATTCCACGCAACTTTCAATGGTATCAAGTAGATGATACTCTGGTCGAATTCTAAGATTAACATTTAATGTGGAATCACATCCGAATTGATTTGCACGATTTAATAGAATACTTGCCGATTTGTTTTGTTCATTAAATATTTGTTGGTGTATGATAACATTTCCTCCCGGACAAATAGATGTATCCAATTTTCCTGTCGAATTGGGACGCACACTTAAATGGATATCAATGATAGAATCACAACCAAATTCGTTGGCTCCATATCGAATGATCTGACCATTTTGTTTTGACTCATCAAATTTTTGATTGTATAACATTACGAAATCACCAGGACAAATTGAAGTATCGATGGTAGCTTTGGTCAGTGGCAATAAATTCACATTGACATGTAAAATAGAATCACAACCAAATTGATTGGCGCCAGTTAAATTTATTTGACCGTTCAATTTGGTTTCATCGAAGCGTTGATTGTGAAGTACAATATATGATCCGGTACAGATGGACGTATCCAGATTGGACTGTGAGAATGGAAGTATCCTGAGATTAACATGAATCGAAGAATCGCATCCAGTGTAATTTGCTCCTGGCAACAGGATTACACCAGAGGTATGCATTTCATCGAAAGTCTGATTATGTATTATGATTTTTCCTGCAGTACAAACTGAAGTATCCAGTTGAGACGCTGCGATTGGATAAAAATTTAATTGAACTTGAATTGTAGAATCACAACCTCTATGATTTCCACCAAATAATTTAATAGTTCCAGTTGGATTGTTTTCATCAAAAGTTTGATTATGGATCACCAATTTTTCTCCTTTGCATATTGTCGTATCCAAATTAGCATTTGTTGGACTTAAAAAATTAGTGTTGACTAAAATTAGGGAATCACAACCATAACCACGTGTATTCGGCATGCTGATCAATCCTGTTGGATTTGAAATAGAAAACCAAGTGCCCCCTACTTTTATGGAATCATAATTACATAACACATAGGTTACGGTATCGGGCTTAATTTGATTGCATGATAACAAACCAAAGTCTAATGAAAAATCATTTTCTCCATCTCTTCCACTAAGATAATTAAGTGCTATTTTTTCTTGATATCGTGCAGATAATGGTAAGGTTTGGGATGCGTCAGAATCGTTTTCCGAATTTCCAAAATTCACTCTTGATTGAAACTTGGTTGTTGTGTAACTTTTGTTATTTAAAATGAGTTGTTTATTGAGGTAGTTGCTATCCGCACCAATTTGAATGGTATAATAAGTATAGGGATCTAAATTTCTAAAATAATATAAACCATTTGTATCACTAACTGTCTGCTTTATTAAAGAATCTTTTTGATTGTATATCAACACTGGAATGTTTGCCATTGATGGTTCTCCCGGATCTTGCACACCATCCAAATCCTTATCATTCCAAATATAATTTCCAATACTAACGCCAATCCCTTTGCCACTTGAAGCAGCTATCAGTAATTCGATATCTCCTAGCCCAGTGGCTTTTCCAAAGGTTCCATATTCACCTGTGTAAATATTATAGTTAACTTTTTTTGTACCTAATGAATTGTCTAATTGACTCCATCCGTTGGACCACACATTAGCAGGATCCATTAATGTTGCAATGATGGTATTATAACTCGGATGTGCGGCTAAGGAGCCAAGTGCGCTTTCCTGATGACTATAAAATCCATCTTGAAAATAAAATTCTCCACCACAAACTCCCTGATTGTTGTTTTTGCCTTGAGTAGTGTAAAATCCTGAAGTCCCGTTTTGTTCCAATAAATATTCACCTTTAAGTTTGAATAATTTAAGATTATCCCCACCCGCAAATGTGATATAACGTAAATTATCTTTGGTGTTCGTACCATAATCACGACCTCCTGTTTGGTGACCATACCGATCACCAAGTGAAATAATCATGTTACCTTCAGAATCAAATTCAATATCAGACAACACTGGTACCGGTCCACATACTACATCATTGAATATACTGAATTTATAAAAATCGCGATTCCAAGGACGAAACGTTCCACAATAATTATCATTCAAAAAACCTTTAAAATAATTTAAATCAAATTCAACTTCTTTTTTAAAACCACCATTGGCATAAGTATAAACTGTGGCTCTAAGATCGTCACTGTTATTGGTGGATTCAGCAGAGCAAACTCCACCAACAAATATTTTTCCATCTCTGTATTTAAGTCCCCAAGGTCGCCAATCAACATATATCGAACAACCGGGATCTGGTATTGGAATCTCTTTAACGCGATCTGCAGTTATGGGTAATTGGAGTGGATTTCCAATGGCGATCGTGACCAAAGAACGATTATATAAATTAACCACATAAAGCGTATCGCCTGCGTCGTTGAGATCAATATCACCTAATCCCCATTTGCCAATTTTATCAAATGTTGAGGAATCATGTGAAGCATCATTTGGACTAAAAGGCAGGTTTCTAAATAATGTGGATTCATCTCCTGTTTGAATACCAAATGAATCTAAATTAAGCAATATTTTTGTTCTACCATAATACCGATAATTGGGTGCCATTTGAGGATTGGGTAGAAAATTATTTAGATCTGTAACATAAACAGCGCCAAGACCACCGGGACCCAAAGATGCATTTCGTTTCAGAAAAGAACCGGAATACAACATCCTCGTTTCTTTTTGAAAACCAAGTCCCCAAATCGAACCCGTTTCACCTGCACTGGCAGCATAGTAATTTCCATTGGATCCTAAACGTGGACCACCCTCAGTAGTAGAATAATGATTGACGACCAAAGTCGGTTCATTGTATGCTGGACTCATGGGGTTAAGAGCATCTCCTTTGACAAAAACACTGGTAACCATCCAAGGTTGTGGGTCTATTAAATCATTCAATTGAAAAATACCAAGATCGACTGCACAATTTCCTACTGCAGCAATTTGGGTTCGAGTTTTATTTTCCAATCCAGGATTGGCATCGAACAATCCTGAAGGAATCTGATATTCCACTCTCATTTTTTGCCCTGCGGTTAATTGTTCTACAGACCAAAGCCCTTTGGTTTTTGTGGTCGTTACAGCTTGAAGTTGCTTTGCATCATTATACAATCGCACTTCAATACCCTGAATGCCATTTTCAGAACTTTCCTGAATTCCGTTGTTATTAAAGTCTGAAAACACCTTTCCGCCAATAGCCTGAGTACCTAAACAAATGGGCGGATCACAAGGTATAGGCAATATCACATTATATGGATTAGAAGAACAAGCACCAGAAACAAATGAAGCATCAATTGTATAATTTGCACCATCAGGATCTAAAATAAACTGCACATATGGAGGGCAACCTTTTAAAAACGGATCGAATATTTTGGTCATTCCTTTAAGACGAACTTGAATTTTATCACCTGGTGTTGCCATAGTCCATGATAGAAAAACGGCAACAATCACCTTGGATTGATTTCCAGTACGTGCGCCGTATTCACAATCGCCAATGATGACTCGGTCAATGTTTAATGAACAAAGGGCTGAAGGAGCCGATGTAATGGCATTCAAATTACCCGTCAAATGTCCTCCTAACAAAGACAAACTCCAGATCAAGTTCAAGATAAATACATTAATAAATGTCTGTTTATTCATGAGCATATCATTCAATCACATGATTTGATCACTAAAGGTATGAAAAAATTGTTCTTTAAGTTAAAACCAAATAAAATTTGTTTCGTCTACTATCTGGAAACGTGAGACTATAAGCTGATTTGGTAATAGCAAATAATTGAAATGATAGAATTACATCGGGTATGTTACAAAAACAAAATATAATGATCACTTTAGTTTGCCCCGAATCCTAAAAAAATTATGAGTAAATATCCCAACCACCAAATCTATATATTTTTGGAAGTTATATAGTCCAAATAAGTGCATTTTTGGGCGTTAAGTATACAAAACATGTTATGGATTCGCTTTGATTTTTTTTGGAAGTCACTAACCTAAAGGATTTTCCCAACTACATTCATTTTACCTATTCGTAATAAGCACCTAACCAATAAAAACATTAAATTTGTTCGACATTTAAAAAAAATACATATGGCTTTCAACGAATCCTTAGCCAACCGAATCAGAATTGCATTAGGACATTTATCCAATGTCGAAGAAAAACACATGTTTGGAGGTGTCTGTTTTATGGTTAATGATAAAATGTGTGTCGGAGTCGTAAAAGACGATATGATGTGTCGCATCGATCCGGCATTAGATCATGAAGTTCTCGAAAAACCAGGATGCAGACCCATGGATTTTACACATCGCCCCATGAAGGGATATGTTTATATTAATGAGGAAGGAAGAGCATCCAAAAAAGATTTTGATTATTGGATAGGATTGTGTCTTGAATTTAATTCAAGAGCGAAACAGAGTAAAAAGAAAAATAAGAAATAAAATTTTTATTATACCCTATGTCTTCCAACAAAAAGAAATTAATGAAGAAGAATTAAGAAATTAAATAGAGTTACATCCACAATTACTAATCACATTACTTGAGATAACTTTTAATTTTATCTACTTTATTTTTAGCTATGAATTCCTTCTCTTCCAATTCTTTGAATATGGGCTTTGCCAAATTCTTGTTTTTTTCCATTAAATGAATAATCATTAATTGATATAAAGAAGGGTCATGAAATTGTGAGTCTCCCAATGAAACAATGTGTCCAAATTTTATCTTAGCTTCTGCATAGTCTTTGTATGCCATAGCAATATGGCCCAAATAGTATTGACTTTTCATGGCAAGACTATCAACATTTAATAATCTTGTAAATAATATTTTGGCATCCTCCCAATGCTCTTCTTCAAAATAATACAATGCACTGTCTAAAGAACTCAATGAGTCTTTCTCAGCACGTGTGATATTGCTGTATGGCTTTTCATTAAGCGTTGCATAAATCTCATCAGGGGAAAATCGATCCGGCGAAAATATTTTATAAAGCAAAAAACCTCCCACCGCAATGATAAAAATAGCGGCAATCCTTCTAATGGAAAACAATTTCCTTCCAATAGATTGTGACTTATTCTGGCTCAACGATTCCAATTGTTGTCGTACTTCCAATTCAATAAATGACTTCGCGATCGTATGTGCCAATGGATAATCGCGAACAGCACTTGCCAATGTTTCGTCAGTTTGCATAGCAAGTTCAAACGAAGTTCGCTCCTCGTCTGTGAGTTTATGATTTAAATAATCTTCTATATGGTCGAAATAATCCATGTTCAAATCAGTTGATCTTTTAAATGCGGATGAGCATGCAGGTAGTCTAATAATTCTTTGAAACACTGACTTTTTTTCTTTCTGGCCATGCCTTCAGATTGATAATTCAACTTCTCTGCGATTTCAACCATTGAAAATCCATTAGCCCAATGCATCAATACATCTTTACAGTTAGACCTCAATAAGCTTAATAATTCAATCAGTACCTTCCTTCGTTCCTTGGTCAAAAAAAGTGATTCGGGTTCTTCCTTGGTGACCCCTTGATGAATGTCCATATCAAAAGACTCATAATGCGATGCCAGCTTCTTCTTCAATTCTGCAAACCATAAATACTTAGCGATACCCATTAAATACGGATTCAAGTCACCTGCTAAAGTTGAAGAATGATCCGAAAATCCCGTTTTAACAAACTGTACGATCATATCATTAAAAACAAGCAAAGCTTCATCCAAGCTTCCTTGATGATTCATCACATACTTACAGACAGTGCCTTTTAACATGGTATCATGATATATGGAACTTATGACTTGAGATCTTGTCCCCTCATTCAGTCTGATTGCCTTCACTGCTTCCTCAATGCTCAAATGTCATTATTTATGATATGTCTCAATTTCCAAATAGGATACCCTTTAGAGGGTAAAAATACAAAAAAAGTTTTGCGGATTTAAAAATTTATTATATTTGATGGTAACAATTGTTTTAAAATTCTACATATAACACAGATAAGTCAAAACAAGAATTAGACAAATATGGGTTTGGATCAAAAATTGAATCATTTTATGTGCATTAGACCTATTGTCTTTATCTTGTTAATATTACTACTGCCTTTTCATTCGACAGCACAGCTTAGTCCGGAGACCTTGGATACCCTGGATCAATTGTTTAAAGAAAAAAATTATGTTGCATTTCTTACCAAGATTAGAAAAACAGAAGAAAAAAATACAAAGTCAGATGATATCCGATGTGATCTGGAAGACATGACTCATTTTGTAGAAAGGCAAATTATTACTAATGATCCAAATATTATATTTGAAAAGCGAAAAACAAATATGCGTCATGCTTTCATATATAAGAAATTGGGTGATTATCAAACGGCTTTAAAATACTATTTAATTGCTCATAGTTTAGTTGAAGATAAAGATTGTTTGGATACATTTGCATGGTTCATTGAAAATGAAATTTGCAATATTTATACTCGATTAGGTAATTTTGAAGCAGGAAAATATTTTAGTTTACTCACTGAAAATAGTTTGATCTACTATCAAAGCTGGGAGAATTTAAGTAGGTTTTATTCAAACGAAGGAAGCAGATTGTATTGGTCTAATAATTTATCAGAATCTAAAAGAATTTACTTAGAAGGACTTAATATAGCTAGCCTATATGAATATAATCGAGGAATTTTATCCAATTCTCAAGGTTTGGTCCAAATATATCTAACATTAAATCAAAAAGATTCAGCCAAATTTTATTTAGATCTAGGAGAAAAAAAATTACCGTCTCTTGAGGATGATAAATATTATTTAGGATATAGGTCTGATTTTGAGGATAAAAAATCAAAGTATTACAAATTATTAAAGGATTACTCTCAGTTTGGGATTTGGTCCAGAAAATCAATTGCAACTTTATTAGAACAATACAATGGCAATTCCAAATCAAGAGAAATTGCAAAATCCTGTTTTGTTCAGGGAATGAATTATTTTGAACAAAATAAACTTGATTCCGCAGAAATATATTATCAAAACGGAATGCAGTTTCTTATACCTAACAAAATTAATATATTACTTCCCGAAAATCGCAACCAATTATATCCTGAAAATACATTTATTGAATTGTTTGATTTAAAATCAAAAATATTACATCAACAATACAATCAATCACAATTAAAAGATGCAAAAAAAAGAATTAATTACCTCCTAGAAGCAATTCAATATAATGAACTCATTTTATGGATGTTAAATAATACAATGCAGGATTTACTAAGTGATGAAACTAAATTATCATCTATTTCACAAAGTAAATTATATGTAGGACAGGGTTTAGAATTTATATTTAAGTTATTATTTAATTTGGCAATTAATGATAACGACAGCTTGATTAGAACTTATTTCAATTATTCGAAGTCACAGCTAGTCAACACTAAAATACAAAATAAACATGATGTTGATAAACAAGATTTTAAGACAAAAGAAAAAATAAGAGCCCTTCATGATAGCATTATTACAATTGAATCACTGGAAGAGAAAACGGACGATCAAAACCTTCGATTAATTCAATTTAAATTTGAAATTGAAAACATTCTTAAACATTTAGAACAAAGTATATTAAACAAGATTTATCCAAAAAATTATATAGAATATTCGGTTCAACAGGATTATATTTACAGATTAGCTCAATTAAATAACAAGATCTATTTTGATCGAATTGGAGAAACAGCTAAATTTGACAGCTTATTTAAAATATTTATTGATACTTTAGTCAATAAAGATCCAAACCAAGATGCTCCGATCTACAAACAAATATCTGACTTCCTATTGCAGGGAATAGATTCCATTCTACCCTATGAATTTACAGTTATTCCTGATGCCAATATTTCATTTATCCCATTCGACTGTTTAAAAGATCCATTTAATAAAAATTTAATTGAGTACCATTTGATCAGTTATTCACATACTTATGGAAATTCAATATCAAAAGACCATTCCAATTCAAAGGAGATATTTACGCTAGCTCCTCAATACCCCCCTTGCCTTAATTTACCTTCAATAGAAAGAGGTTCCTTTTATGAACTTAAGCATTCTTTAGAAGAATGTCAAAGTATCCAGAATTATTACCCTGACGCGAAATCATTAAGTCGACATATTACTAAAAATAATCTATTAGACACATTAACCAATGCTTCCATCTTTCATTTTGCCGGACATGGGAAAGTTAGTAATGATTCTTCCTATTTACTCCTGGCTAATAATCAAGAGCATCTTCGCTACGAAGATATCAGTAATTATTATAATAACTTGGATTTAGTCGTATTAAGCGCTTGTGAAACGGGTCTTGGAGCATGGAATCCTGGTGATGGATCCAAAAGCTTAGCAAAGGCCTTTATTGAATCAGGCACTGGTGCAGTTGTATATAGCCTTTGGAATATGAATGATATTTCAACCCAGAAGATCATGGGCTATTTTTATCAATATCTTTCAAAAGGTCAAGCAAAAGATGAAGCCCTTAGAAATGCCAAACTTTCTTATATCAATGAATTTTCAGGAGATAAAAAACAAAATTTTTATTGGGCAGGATTTGTTGCCACAGGTGATATGGCACCGATTCTACATACGAATCCTATACTTCATTTTTTTCAAAATTATTGGGTCAATGGGGTAATGTTTTGCACAATTTTAATCATATCTATAATATATCTAACTACAAAACGAAAAAATTAATTAATATGAAATTATTAAAACATGTATTAACGATTATCCCTATTATATTTTGTTTAAATTATATTAATGCTCAACCAGACAAATGGTTTATAATGAATGGGAATTATATTACAGGATTGCCAGAGAGCTCATTCTCTCGACTTCCTTGTTCTACTTCAATTAACTCTTCATTTGATATTAACGGTGTTAGTCATCCTAAACAGTATAATTTATCATATCCAGAGAAAAAATACGCAAATGATGTTTTTATTATATTTTGGAATGGAAATTACTTTAATTCAAGGTATTTAGGATATCCAAATCCATTTAATGGTTTTCCAGGTGGATATGGTTATAAATTAACTTTGGCGGATCTGGATTTGGCATTTGGTTCTACACCACCATCATTAAAAGATATTAAATACTTATACTTCACTGATAAATATGAAGAAGATGATCCACCTTCTGGCCTGATTAAAATTAATCCGAATCCAACTTCTCCTGCATTAACCTCTGTGCCAATAGATACGTATAATCAAGAATCTTCAGTTCTAACTGCTAATCATGATATCGTTCCTGATGATGATATTACCTATATTATTCCATTGAAAATAATTAAAGATTCTAATTGTGATACAAATACTTTACGATTAAACTATCCAACAGATATCTTGGAATTATCACCAATATTCGATGGAAGCACCTGTTTTAATTGTATTCCAACTACGCTTTCTGGTATAATTGACAAGATTTCATTTGGAGGTAATCGGTATCAATTTATTAATCTGAAAGGAAAATCAAATATTCCTGGCTTTCCAAAGCCAATGACATGCACTGTAATCTTACAATGTAAAACTGGCAACACCTCAAATTATACAGATATAGCATCCTTAACAGAAGCCGTAAGACAATCCCACGATCCAAATTTGGTAAGAATAAAGTGTATTTGGAAAGATAATGATGGAAAATATTGGGTAAAATATTATATTCGATTTTATAATGATGGCGATGAAGGTGTTGAAAATCCATATATACGTTTCACACTACCTACATTCTATGATAAGAACTCTATTCAAATTTATAATTGGAATTTTGCTGACTGCGGTTCAAAATGTGGTGAAGATAGTAATTTTGTTAAAAAAATTGATTTACCTAACAATGAAGTTGAATTTCAATTCAAATTCAGTAATTGTTCTTTGCCTGGTATTGGAAATTCTATTCCAACACCAAAACAATATGCATGGGTAGAATTTTGTGTTAAAATTCAAGGCACTACTAATCCATGTTTATCTTCAACCAATTTGGAATTAATTTCACCAGAAACTGATTTTAACCCTATAAATTATGATATTCATCATTTTGAAGACATTCTAGTGCCTTGCGACAGTCTAAGACGTAGTAATATAAAAGATACCATAAATATCACACCAAATTCTAACATAAATTGGTGTCGTATTCCAAGTTCAACTTGTAATTGCGACTGCCCTAAAAAGAAAAAATGTTTACTTAATATTTTTAAATGCAAAAAGCTTTAGCAATGCAAATTATTTAAAATCCTGAGGGGTAACAATCCCTCCTTCTTTAATCATATCCATTAGAAAACAAAAATCTAAGATATGATTAAAGAAGGCCACCAAGCGGTATTAATAGAATCCAATACAGAATTACCTTGTAAGAAATTTATCACCAATTACTATCCAGAATGTAAGGTGATTCAAAAGGATATGGATCATAAATTCATGATTCAATATGTCCAGGACAATAATGTGGATTTGGTATTTGTGGACTTAGCTGTTGACCAGGTAAATCAAGTCTTAGATCAACTGTCCAGATTTCAAGTGTGTCTGATTTTGTTTGGAACACAACAACAATATTCCAAATTAAATATCAAGCAAACCTTCCACCATTTGATTAGTGATTCCTTCGATCTTGAAAAAATGCATACCGTCATTTTACAAATAACACAGCACCTCAACCTTCAACAACTACGTCACAAAATAAGTAGACTAACCCACATCATAACACACTTAAACGATTTAAGGATAAGTATTTCTTCTAAGGAAGGATATGAAGTAATCCACATCATCAATATCCTAAGGATTGAAGCAGCGAGATCCTATTGCGTCGTTTATTTTTTTAATGGAGCTAAGATCCTCATTAGCAAACCACTCAATGCATTGGAGAAAAAACTACCTACAGGAATGTTCCTACGGATTCATTCATCGCATCTGGTTAATGTATGTGCCATCAACAAATGCATAAAATCAGATGGTTATTCTATAGTTTTAGACAATGGACAACAGTTTCCGATTGCGAGCCGCAGAAAAGAGCATGTGATGAGCTTTTTCAATTCCATTGCATAACAAGTCATTTTAAAATTCGACTTCTATTTTTTTGATTGTGGGGTAACATTTTCCAAGCCATTGATCATAATGAAATATAAAATCAAACAAGAGGACGTTTTAGAACGCAACTAATATAAATTTAATTCAATATGTCAAGTTCATTTCAAATATACAAAAGATTAACTATGAACCTAAAAATGGACGATAGGAAACCCATAACACACATTAGAAAAATCACCATTTTAATACAAACTTTTAAAATGAATTTTAAACTATAAAACCATTAATCATGAAACGAAGTATTACTTTTCTTTTTCCCTTCTTCTTAATCTTGTTATGTTCCTTTAAATTAGAAACATTTCAATGGGCTTATGATGCCCATTATAAGATCATTAGCAATAACAATTGTGAATCTTATAAATGTCAATCATCAAGCCCACTATTAATACCGAATTTTAAATTTTATTTCGGAGGTGCGAATGCTGATTATTTTACTAAAGTAATTACATTTGGAGGTGATTATTATGCTATTGGTAATTCTACTGGAAGAGCCTCTCTTACTAGGATTTCAAACGCAGGAAATGTAATGTGGACTCGGGAATTAAGCATCACTTCAGCATGGAATGACTTGATCATAACAACTAACAATGAAATATTACTTGTTGGCATCAATGGTAATTACGATAATAATGCTAAAAGTTTGATTGGAACTTGTACATTAAGCGGAATTATGAATGTAAAGTCATATAATTATTCCAATAGAGAATCTTTAACAAAAATATATTTAAATCCCAATCCTGAAAATCCATCTTTCCCTTATTATATTATTGGTGTGTCTAATTCAGGGGGTTCTTCTCTGGATGATATTCTGATCATTAATGCAAATTCAATTGGAGCAATAAATTGGTCAAAAAACATTTATAATCCAAGTCAAGATTTTGAATTCTACAGAGATATCTCCATTCAAAGCAATACCGGTGATATGGTAATAATAGGTAACAATTTAGGTAAAGCTGCTTTGGTGCAAATAAATAAATCCGGCACAGTAATCAATGGTGTAGAATATAATGAAAACATGCGTTTCAATACTATTGTATCCAATTCAAATCCTATAGTAGGATATAGCCACTTATTGGGAGGTTCTAATAATGCTACTACAGTAGCCCAACTCATGAAAGTAAATGGCTTGAGTACCATCCTTTACAATTATAAGGTCGATAGCCTCGATGCGATTACTAAAATAATCCCTAAACCGGGCGGAGGCTATTATGCCTTAGGTCGTGGAACCATTCGCGGTGCGAACAGATCTGTAGTTCTTTCATTATCTGAAGTCGGAAATTCATTAACATTAGATTGGTCAAAAACCCTTTCTGATAATTCTTCCCTTTATAATTTTGGATATATAGGATTAATGAATACTACTCAAATCGCCTTTACGGAAGGCCGCCAGAATGCCATCAATGGATTCGGAAGTACTGATGGATTCATTTCTATTGACAATCTTGATTTTGAAAATTGCTTGACGCTCAAACTAAATTTAAAACTCAGCCCTCTTAATTCAACGAACACCACATTCTTTCCAAGCACCAATAATCTTGCAACTCCAACTCCATCCATATTAAATGCAAATTCACCTACATACAATCAAAAAAATGTTTGTGCTTTTGTTTGTAATGTTCGTTTTGAAATTCAACCAGGCAATTGCGGAATTATCCAGTTCTTTCCTTCTACCAATCAAACTGGAACCCTAAGTTACTGTTGGGATTTTGGGGATAATCCACCTTGTGGTAGTGTCATTCAAAATCCTATTCATCAATATCAAAACAATGGTAGTTACACCGTTTGTGTGACCATTAAGGATGGTGTGAATTCTTGCGAAGATTGTAAAATTATAAATGTTTCGAGCGTAGACAACCAAGCTCCAAACTTAAATTGTCCTCAGGATATTACCATTTCATGTAAGCAGTCCATCTTGCCGATAGTGACTGGTAATCCATTCGTTTCAGATAATTTGGATCCATCCCCAGTCATTAGTTACACAGATCAAATCGTGAGTTCTTCTCCTTGTGACACTAGTATAAAAAGAACATGGCTGGTCATAGATCGGTGCAACAATAAAAAATCCTGTACACAATTCATTGCTAAAAAAGACAATATAAAACCAAATATAATTTGCCCCGCAGATATTACTATAGATTGCCAATTTGTTCCATCAACCTTACTAACAGGAAACGCTACCGCATCAGATGATTGTCAATCACAAATTATTATATCATATACGGATCAAATATCCTACACCAAACCATGTGGTTCAATAATTAAAAGAACTTTTACAGCAGAAGATATTTGCGGCAATAAATCCACTTGTGTTCAGAAAATAACTAAACGAGATATTGAAAAACCTAAAATTCAATGTCCGAAAGATATTACCATTAAATGCGAAGAAGACCCGCTTCCTGCACTTACAGGTTCTCCGAGTGCTACAGATAATTGCCAATCGATACTTGCTTTCAAATACTCAGATATCACAAACCCAGATGATCCATGCAATATTAAAATCACTAGAACCTGGACTGCATCAGACAGTTGTGGAAATACTTCTTCCTGTAATCAAATCATTATTAAGAAAGATTTATTACCGCCAGCTATACAAAATTGTGGAAGATCATTCACAGTACCTGGACTTTCTGTGGGTACTGATTGTTCTGCATTTGTGAATATCATTTCACCTACGGCGACTGATAATTGTAATTCAATTACACTCACTAATAATGTCACCAATACATCCAATGCTACAGCAACATATCCTTCTGGTACAACAATCATCACTTGGACAGCAACAGATATGTGTGGAAACAAGGCAATATGCATGGATACTGTAATTATTTTGCCATGTGGATGTGGTGATACTTGTGCCACCTCCTCACTGATTATAAACACTGGATATGATCCGTATTCTTCAGCAGTTCTTCCTATTAATTCGGCTTCAAGCGCTTGGACTTTAGTTGCATCACCTGATGCTGGCCTCTCATTACCCTTGCCATCTACCGTAATTCTACCATTTCCATCATGGCATTCACAACCAAGCTCACAATGGATTTCTGCCTATTCAATGTCTAGTTTAAATCAAAATAATCCTTTTCCCGAAAATCCTTACTCCTTTCAAAATTGTTTTTGTATTTGTAGAGACTCCTCTCAGGTTACCATTTATTTGAGTGTGCTAGTTGATAACGTAGTTGATATCAACTTATACCAAGGAAGTACATTAATATGTCCTTTATTAAACATTTCTAGTAGCAGCACATCTGCGTTTCGACTTCCCGCTGATGTAACAACGAAAACTTTAATTTTAAATGCTGGTACATATTGCATTCGAGCAGATCTTAGAAATCTAAGTGGTGTTGCCATGGGATTAAATATTGTTGGAAGTATATCAGGCGCAGGTCTCTTGGCTTCCACATGTTGCGAAGAAACTAATTTCTTAATGGGGCAAAAATTTATTGACGAAAATTGCAATGGAATTCAAGATCCTTCTGATCTACCAGGTGAAGGCTGGACTATACAATTGAAAGATAATCTCGACCATGTGATTGCAACGACCATTACAGATGATTTAGGTTTTTACAATTTTCCAAATGTCCCTATCGGATCATATAAAGTCTGTGAAGTTCAACAGGCAGGATTCACCAACAGTTTTCCAGCTTTAGGTTATTACATAGTTGATGTTACTAACAATTATAGTGTAATCAATCAACTAAATTTTGGAAACTGTATAACTGATACTTGCTGTGTAAATAGCAATGCCTTAGAAGCTTCAGTTAATCAAGAGTTGATCATAACCAGAGATTCATGCCGGTTGTGTATTAGTCATCCGGGACTAACCAGCTGTCAGCAATTAATTATTGATTGGGGTGATATGCAAGAAAGTGGACCTTTAACGGTTGCTCCGAATGAATGTCACAGTTATTCACAATCTGGAGACTACAATATCTGTCTAACGTTTGAAGAACTGGATCCTAATGGCCTTGTTTGTTTTTCAAAAGATACTTGTTTTAATGTATGCATTGAATGCGGTGTCTGCACAGAAAAAGAATTTTCTTTAAATTGGTTTAAAGGATTTGGTCATTCCAGCTATCCAGGAAATCCTTCAGAACCTGCAATTGCTAATGTGTCTGACTTTTATATTGATGCTGACGCTACACATTATTTTACTACAGGGCATTATCAAGGAATTGCGAGTACGAACCTTCCTGATTTTCCTGGAACAGCTGTTGCACCAAATGTTACAGATTGTTTCGTAAATAAATACGAATTAGATGGTGCTTTGGTTTGGAGTTTTTCAATAACAGGTGATCAATTAGATCAAGGCCTTGTTATAAAAAAGAGTCCTAGCACAAATGAATTTTTTGTAGCTGGAATATTTAATAGTTCAAGTATTACTTTCCCATCAAGCATAATGCCCTATAACACAACATTAATAAGAAAGGGCAATGGGACTAATGTATTCTTGGCTAAGTATTTAGATTTGGGTACAACTGTACAATTGTTATGGTCATTAAACATGGGTAATGATCAAAGAATGCAGATATCTGATTTGGATATTGACAATTCTGGCAATCCAGTAATTATTGGTGTATTTACAAATGAAATTAATTTTGATCCTATTACCAATACTATTGGAGCAGTTAATAATAATAGAGTTGAAGATTTTTATTTAGCTAAATATGATAAAGCAATTGGTAACCTTATATGGGTCAAAACCCTTAGTAGTGCTACAACCTCTGGAGGAGCATACCCTTTAGGTGTTAGCATTGACCCTAATATAGATAGTATTTATGTCGTAGGTCAGTTTTCCAATAGTGTAGATTTTGACAATAATGCTTTATTAGAATTAACAGGTGGTCCGATCGGAGCTACAGCACCTTTTGTAGCAAAATTTAACACTGACGGATTATGTAGCTGGGCGTACCCAATAATTAACCCAACTTTATTTTCATCTTGTATGAGTTGTGACCAGGGTGAGGCTTCAGATATAGAGGCATATAATGATGGTTTCATCATAGGTTTAAACAGCATTCAATTTGGTAGTAATTATGAATTCAACCCTCGTGGAACCCCAACACCAATACTAAATCCACCAGGATTGGTTAAATCTTATGTTGCTAGATACAATTCTAATGGTGAATTAACTTGTATACCTAAATATTTAGATAAAGGTAACAGAATCAAAGAAGTTTCTGTAGATCCGAGCGGATTTGCTTATTTATGTGGTGGTACATCAGTTAATGGTAGTAATCAAGAATATGAATTTGTAAATGCTTTTATAGCAAAAGTAGATCTCGATTGTAATATTAAATCTTTTTCAATTGACGGAAATAAAAATGACGATGCTTGGTCCATAGTTCCAAGTCCAAATAGTTTTGCAGTTATTGGAAGAACCGGATCAACAGATTTTAATGCAGATCCACTTCGTGATGCTACAAATAATTATTCAGCTAATAATTCCTCGGATATTTTCATTGCAAAATATTCTTGTATTTGTCCTGCTGATACCGTTAGTTCATGTTGCGAAAATATTTCCATTGAAGCAATTGCTGTTTCAACAGTAGATAGTACTTGTTGTTACACCACTAATTTTACCAATAATTTGGGCTTCAATATTATTCATGCTGATGTTCATTTATTAACTGCTGGTTGGAGTTTTTCTAATTTAATTCCTTCAAGTGGAATAAATCTTTTTGCAATAACAGCTACTAGTTTTACAATTTATCCTCTTGGAATTTCTATACCAAGCGGAATAACCAACGATTTTTTGAAGTTCTGTTTAACTGGATCAGCAGTTGCACCAACAACGCAACAAATAGTTTTTAGTTGGTATGAAGCGCTGCCTAATGGTGGTAAACGAATTGTTTGTATGGATACAATAACTACTAATTGTGCTCCGATTCGACCAAAAGGATGTATGCAAATTGTTGAGTCAAGTGTTATTTGTAATCCAGAAGATCCAAATGAATATTGCCTAAAATTTAAAGTAAAAAATGAAAGCACCGAACCTGCTATCGGTATCAGTTTAGATATACTTAGTGCAGGATATGGCATGCATGATTGTGCAGGCACAGGATTTAATGATCCTTATAGTATCACGTTTGGATCTGTATTAAATCCTGGAGCAACTAGCTCGGTGCAATGTGTAAAAATATACGCTAATATTCCTGTTTTAACTCCGACTACCATCTGCATCCAAAATGCTCTTTTGCTCAGTAATCGTGGGACTTGTCTTGATACTAATGAGTTTTGTATTCTTTTAGAGCCTTGCCCATGTGGTTATAGTTGTTGCATTAATAATCCTCCACACCACTTCGATGATTTACCTTTAGGCAACTTAGTCAATCATACACAAATTGGTTGGCATCCATTTAGTGGTTTACCTACTATAATATTTGGCGGCTGCAATAACACATCTCAAAGTCTTCTTCTTTACGCTGGAACAAGAGGACTAATGAGTTCATCTGTTGAATATTATTTTAGTGGTGTTGTCGGACCTGATGTCATTTTCAAAAAAGGAGTGACTTATTGTATGAAATTTTGTGCGAAATTAAATCCAGTCGATTACACTACCATTGGTCAATTATTGGTCTATACCGAAAATGAACCCATCAATACTTCGATTCTTCTCACTTCCAATAATAATTGGATAGAATATACATTAACGTTCACACCCACAAGCGATGCCTATTCCCTATTTTTCAAAAACGCATCAGCAGCACCATTAGATTACGGACCATCCATTCAAATTGATGAAATTTGTTTTCAAGAACCCATTCCAATATTCAATGATGTCACCCCACCTATATTTGATTGTCCGTTATCAGAATCTACAAATGTTGTAGATAGTGACTGTTCATACAATTACACTATTCCTAACATTCCTGTAACCGATGATAATGGTGTCGAATCTATAATGTGTAATTTAGATGGTCATGTAGTAAACATCGGTTCAATATACAACTTGACACAAGGTGTACATCAAATACTATTTACTGCCATAGATTATTGTGGCAATACTGCTCAATGTAGCTATGAAATAATTATTCACTGCGAATCTTGTCCTTGTCCTAACGGAAATTCTGGACCAAACATAGTCGTTAATGGTGATTTTGAAGATGGCAATGTTGGTTTTAACTCTGATTATGTTTTTATTCCATCTCCCACATCCATCATTCCAGGACAATATGGTATTCGCAATTCATTTCAATTGTATAATGGATCGTGGTCTTGTCAAGATCATACCAATGGAGATCCTCTAGGTAACTTTCTCATAGCAGATGGTCCAAGTCCAGCAAATGCAGTTTGGTATCAAACCTATTCGCTTACTGATGGCGAAGCATTTTCTTTTTGTTTTTTTGCTAACAATTTGGTTAGACCAAATTTAAACAGTGTTGATCCAGTAATTTTAGTTCGTGTAAATGGGCTTACTGTTTTTGGTCCCCAAGCCATCCCTGAATTTCCTGATACTTGGATTCCAATTACATTTCAATTTGTTGCAGGATCCAATCCGTCTACAATATCAATATTTAATGTTGCAGTTTCAGGTTATGCTGATTTGGCAATAGATGATATAAGTCTGAGCTCTTGTGCGATTGTCAAAGACACCTGTGAATGCAAATCCATCTCAAACATAGTATTTGGCAATCCAGAATTCAATCGACAAGCATCTTGCAATCAAACAAAACCAATTGAAATTCCATGTCCTATTAATGAACTTTCGTTCAATGTGACAGGCCAACTTAATTGCTCTGACAATTGTAAAAACATTGTGAAGTATATTATTAGAGATGCCTCTGGTGGCACAGTGCAACAAGGTTCTGCAACTCCAAGTTCTCCAAATTTCTTTGGTATAAATGGACTTGTATTTACATTATTCAATCCTGGCGCACTTTACACAATTGAATTTATTGGTATTTGCGGTATGGATTCCTGTATCTGTAATATTCCATTTTTTATAGTCCCATGTAATGACTGTTGTAAAGATAAAGCCACGTTTGCAGCACTTGTAGAATCAGCTATTTCATTAACATTCGATGACAAAATATGTAAAGCTAAAATAAACATTAGCGGATTACCTCAAGAATGCAATATTGAAGTAGTATCTGTTAAATGGGGTGATGGATCAGTGAGCACCGGTTCATATGGAAATGGCGATATGATCATGCATACCTATGCCCCAGCCAATGTGAGTTATCTCATTTTTATAGACGTCGTTGAGTATGATGACAATGGAAAAATTTGCAATAGTTACACTTTAAGAAAAATTGTCACGCCAATATGTGAAGATTGTTGTAATGACAAAGATTACAAAAAATTTAAATCACTCATCAATCAAGGCTTTAATTTAGTCGTAAATGATTGTGAAGTTACTGTTACCGCACCTCAATTTGGAAAATGTTTTTACTTTGGATCAGTACCAGATTTTGGTGATGGACCTGTTCCACCTACTCTTGTAACAAATCCTTCAGGAACATGGACACACACCTACAATCATAACGGCACATACAATATTTGTGTTAATGTCTTTGCATACGATGATGGAGATACAAATAATATTTGTTGGGTCAAACAAATGTGCACGCCAGTAAAAGTAGATGCATGTGATAGTATATGTAGATGCAATGGCTTTACCAATTTAAGTTTCCATTGGGATAAAACCAATAATATTCCTGTTAAGTGTAATGAAACAGCAACCTTGATTTGCCCTCCGATGGATTGTGCTTGGAGCTTTACAGGTGAACTCAATTGCAAAGGAGATTGCAAATCAAATAATCTGGATTGGAAATTAGTGAATCAATCTACACTTATACTTGTCGCATCTGGTACAACGATGACCTATCCTAATTTTGGCATTTACATTCCACAACACATCGTCGCCATCGGAGGAAATTATCAATTAATACTAACTGGTCATTGTGATCAAAATAATTGCCCTTGTGTAATCAATCTCATACTGCCAGGATGCACAGATCCTTGTCCATGTGATCCACAAGATTTAATCAATGATGTGAATGCAGGAATTGATATTATAACTACTTTGCCAAATTGTACAGTTTGTTTTCAACCTAAACAATTACAAGATTGCGATATGGTCAATTGGTATTTAATTTCAAATCCGAATACACCATTTGCAACAAGTCTTGGCAATCAAACGATTTGCCATAAATTCACAAATGGAGGTAATCATAAAATAAAAATGCAAGTGATTCGTAAAAAATCTGGTGGTCAGATTTGTGATGACTTTGAAAAATTAATCACAATCAATGTAAATTGTTTTGGGTCTCCAAATAAAAAGGATGAAATTTCTTCTTGCAATATTGGAACTCAATTACGAGCAGGTATTCTTGGAGATGATGGCTATTCCGACTTGTGGTCATCCATCTCTGGCGAACCAAAATTAATAAATGATCCAGGTAAAACCAATTCATGGTATTTAAAATTGGCAGGAAATTTAAATAGATCGGATGCGATATACACTTCGTCACCTATATGTTTGGAATCAGATGATGTTGAACTCAGATTAAAATACAGAATACCGTTTGCAGAAAATCTTAAACACGGCTCCAAAATAAAGATTTGCTTAAGTTCTGACCCTATCAACAAATTTATCAATAAGAATCCATTTGCTAATATGAATCTATTTAATGTAGCCAATTTCAAAATTCCTGAACATATTGGTGAATGGATCGAGTATTCCACTTCAGTGAATCTTTCCAGATGGAAGAATGAGTTGAAATGTTTATCATTTGAGGGCAAACAGGGATATGTCATCATTTATGTTGAAAATGAAATCGGAAATAATCTTAGAAATTCGCTCACAGAATTGGAGATTACTGATATTTGCATCGATCAAAGCACAATAGAAACATCAACTAATGAAGATACAAAATATCAATTTACCGTATTTCCAAATCCTACACAAAGTGAATTTATATTCAGTCAATCGTCAGATCAGAAACTACGTACAGAATTATTTATTTATAACCAAATGGGTCAATTGGTTGATCAATTCCAACTTACGTCTACACAACACAATTTAAATTTTGGAAAAAACTACATATCTGGATTTTATATTTTAAAAACTAAAATGGGAAACAAAACACATTATACCAAATTAATTAAACAATCCCATTAAATTCTAATGAGCATATTATGGCCGGTAACTTATGATTTAATATTATAAGTTGCCGGCATTTTTATTGCAATATAATACAAGAGAAATAATTATTTTAATAGCAACTTTGACATAGCATATCCTTGAATGAGATTTGATTATCTTTGCATCCTAATTGTGCACTATGCTTAAATCCGTAAATATATTCATAAACATCTTACTTTTATCAAGTCTCTTCCTCCAAGCCCAACAACCCTCCCCCTCCCGCGTCATCACCGAAACCAGTCGCCCTACAGAAAAGATCAATAAAACATTTCCTTACGATATCGATCTGAAAAATGCGGATGGACAAGTAGTCAATTCATCCAAACTATTCAAAAAAAATAAACGCGCTACGGTTTTGCTTTTTTGGATGACAACATGTGGACCATGTAGAATGGAACTTAATGCCATCTCTGGCAAATTCGATACCTGGAAGAAAAAAACAGATTTTGATTTCTATGCTATATCCATCGATTTTTCAGATCGAGTTGAACAATTTAACACCAGGGTCAAAGAAAGTAAATGGCCTTTTCCGGCTTATATGGATATCCATCGGGAATTTCGATCGGTCATGCCAGGCGAATTAAATGGCTTGCCCCAATTATTTGTTCTGGATCATAAGGGTACCGTCTTGTATCATACGAGAAGGTATATGCCAGGAGATGAAGATAAATTGTTTGAGGCACTGCAGAAATTGTAAATCCTCTACAACATATTATTTTTTTTATATATTTAATCTGTATTTGATCCATTGCAAAACTTCGATTTCAAGCTTAATTTATGATTTAAAATTAATTTTTAATTTCAGGCAGCTTTTCTTAAAGTTACTCGTTGATTCCATTTAGACTAAGTTGCTGTCTCCCGAGGCTTCGCGGCTTGGTTTTTACAAAATGTAGAGAAAACGGTGTTCTTAAATTCAAATGTGGATTTTAGTACTTTTTAAGTTAAACACCTATCAAATCACAATAAATTATTAATGTTTGCCAAATAAAAAGAAAATTGTATCTTTGGTGAAATTCTCAGAAAAAATGTTTTTTTTGAATTTAAAACGTATAATTTTATCATAACTTGTTATAAACAAATCTTTTACACATAAAACAAATCTATAATGAAAAACATTTACCTTCTCCTCTTCATGTTCATTTCATTAGGTCTTTCTGGTCAGCTTATACCAAAAAAGATCTTATTTGAACATTTTACTCAAGCTTCTTGTGGTCCTTGTGCCGCACAAAACCCGGGTTTCCACGCTTTAATTGATCAACCAATCAACGATGGAAAATGGTTAACGCTTAAGTATCAGGTGTCTTGGCCTGGTTATGATCCAATGAATGAGCAAAATCCTACCGAAATTGCATCTCGGGTAACCTATTACAATGTTACTGGGGTTCCTACCATTGTAGGAAACGGAAAAAGCTTAGGTCAACCTGGAGCTGTTACCCAAACTTATATGAACACCGAATCAGCAAAAACAACAGGTATTAAAATCACAGTTGATCATAATATTACATTCAACCTTGACAGTGTATATATAACTGGTGTGGTTGAAAATGTAAATACAGCTTCTGTAACTGGTTCAGATTTTAGATTACACGTTGCTTTAGTTGAACATTTAATCGCATTTAATGATCCTCCTGGAAATAATGGTGAAACAGAATTCCGCGATGTTGTAAGAAAATTAGCTTACGGACCTGATGGATCTCCATTAAGTAGTGGAGCAATAACTCCAGGTAAGAAATTTCCATTTACCATAGCAATGGCAATGCCTGATTATATCTATGACCCAAGCAATATTGCTGTAATTGCATTTGTACAAACAAAAGTCAATAAGACAGTTCACCAATCAGAAATATCGCTTCCTAAAGCTTTACCTAACAATCCAAATTTTAGAGATATATCATTGGCTGACCTTTCTGAAGTTCCGTCTTTAGCTAAAGGATTTTGCGCTAATGACGTTAATCCTAAAGTAGAAATAACCAATCAATCTAAAGCTGATGTTAATGAAGTTGTCATTCGTACTACTTTTGATGGAATTGGACCAATAACTAAAGATTATACTTGGACTGGAACTTTAGCTCCTGGAGCAACTACTGAATTTGATATGGGAATTACCAAAGCACCAGGTGGAACACAAACATTCAGCATGCAAGTTGTATCTGTAAATGGAAGTCGTGATATCAATCTATTAAATAATATTATTCCTGGAACCACTTTCTTTACTATGGATTCCAAAGGATATTCTAAAGTATTAAATGAAGATCTTGAAAATGTAACTTCTGCTCAATTCATTCCTCATACTTTGGAAATTGAACAGGCATATAACTTTATGTTGCCATTTTCTACTGCTCAAATGAATGCTCAATTTGGATCTACTACACGCGCTGGTGCTTATGAAGAATCAGATGTTTTATTCTGGTTTTTATTCTGGCAAGTGGCTTACAAAGGTCAACAAGGTATCTTGATGTATGAAAATTTAGATTTCTCAACTAATACTGCACCAGGATTACAATTCGATTATGCGTATGGTCAAATCCTAGGTACTGAAAACGATCAGTTTATTGTTGAAACTTCAGTTGACTGTGGTAAAACTTGGAAACAAGTTTGGAAAAAAACTGGAAAAGCATTAACTACCAAAACTGATTTAGGTAATACAACCCTTCCTTTCGTTCCATTAAAAGAACACTGGAAAACTGAAACAGTTCCTATGCCAGCTCTTGCTGGTATTGATGGTGCTACTTTCAGATTCAGAGGTGTTTCTGCCAATGGAGATGCTTTATATTTGGATAATATCAAATTGGTTACCATTACTGGAACTAATGATACAAAATCTGATAATTATAAAATGACAGCTGGAATGGATGCATTCGGAACCGGATTCATTGAAACAAATATACCTGCTGGTGAATTAAAAAATATTACTTTCTATAATGCGAATGGAGCTATTGTAAATATGCCAACTAAACGTATTAATATCGGTGGTTTTGATTACTTCGAATTCGAAGCTCCACAATCAGGTGTTTATATGATTAATGGTAATACTTCTAATCAATTATTCAGTACTAAAGTAATTATTACAAAATAAAAAATAAGTTTTATAACTATTTTATAAGCCGAATCATCTGATTCGGCTTTTTTTTTATTCTTTTATATCAAGTATTGATAAAGCGGTTTATGGAATGATATCTCACTACAACATAATCCAGTCTAATATCAGAACTCCTTGCCCAGTTCACGAATATTGGGAAATCTTTTGCGCTTGATCGTAAATTAAAATAAAGGAATATATATTATCAATTAGTTGTCATAGAAATTTGGATCGGCCTTAAGATGAACGAACAGAAAGACATAGAAATGTCATTCTGTGAAGTGAACCTAAATAATTGGCGAAGTCCTTGTAGCCAATTTTTTAGGCATGGAGGAAGCCGCATTGAAAATAAAAAGAAAAAATTCAAAACTGTATGAGCTCAACAGTATACAAAACAAAAGACCAGGAAAGCGAGGTGAGCAAGGGTGATACCAATCAAAAGAAACAAGGCCAATGGCGAGTTTTTTGAATTTAGGTTTCATGAAATCATTTTAGGCTTAGACCTTAAAGCCCTGCCTGCGTGGCTAGTCAGGCAGGCTAGAATTTTTGGTTCTTTTTTTTTCATGAAAAAAGAACAAAAAGTAATCCGTAAAAACAAGTTTTAAAACAATAAGAGAATGTCAATCGACCAATATGTTTTTATTTTATCGCTTATATAGCTTGCGAAAGCAAGGAGGTATTAAAATAAGGTTTTGTAATGTTTTTTTAAGTATTGAAAATAAAGGTTCTATTCAAATACTTAAAGTACAACTCATCTCGTCGTGGACCAGACAAAGATCTACGGTCGCACTACCCTCGAGATACGGCTGCAGGACCAAGCCCCCACTAATGAACCATAAATTCGATTTAGTTAGAACAAAGTGGATTGAATTGTAATACTCATCATCCCTTATTCCAATTTCTCCATCCTCATATTCTTCCTTACCTTTGAATAATATATGGAGCGAATTAGTGTTTTTGATATTTTTAAAATAGGCGTAGGTCCTTCAAGTTCACATACCATGGGACCATGGAAGGCAGCACTTGAATTCCTCCAGGAAGTAGGTAATCAATCAGAAAAGTTGAGTCATGTTCATGTAGAACTATATGGCTCACTGGCCAAAACTGGAAAAGGGCATGGCACCGATGTAGCGGTTATTCTGGGTTTGATGGGTCATCATCCGGAAACCATTCCCATTGATCAGGTGGGTTATTTAGTTTCTGAAGTAGAACGCTCGCAGACTTTACATTTCGGAAATATAAAGTGGATTCCTTTCAATCCTCAGGAGGACATCATCTTTTATATGAACCAAACGCTTCCTTATCATGCCAATGGTGTTCGGTTTAGATGTTTTTTTACAGATGAAACTTCGTATAGTGCTACTTATTATTCAATAGGTGGCGGGTTCATCGTCAAAGAAGGTGTTGAAGATTCCAAATCTCAAATTGTTATGCCCTACCCGATCGATACGGGTGAAGATCTTAAATCCTGGTGTGAATCTTTGAATCATTCCATTTCCGAAATAGTCATGCACAATGAATTAGCCCTTCGGCCTGAATCTCAGATACACGATGAATTGATGCGTATCTGGCAAGTCATGAAAGAATGCATTTATACTTCCTGCCATATCGAAGGCATCCTTCCCGGAGGTCTTAATGTGCAGCGAAGAGCTTTCCAAATGGCAGCTAATTTAATGGGAGATAACACCTACTCCAATGTAGATGAATGGATCGCGATCATCAAAAAAGGACCTCATACTTTTAACTCTACATTAAAATGGTTGAGCTGTTTCGCACTTGCAGTGAATGAAGAAAATGCTGCTTTCGGGCGTATCGTAACGGCGCCAACTAACGGCGCTGCTGGAGTCATTCCCGCCGTATTAATGTACCATGTATGTTTCTCTGATCATTTCCAGGAAAAAGATATTATTACCTTTTTATTGACTGCCGGCGAATTGGGTAGTCTGTTTAAAAAAGGAGCCACCATTTCGGCAGCTATGGGCGGATGCCAGGCTGAAATTGGGGTTTCATCCGCCATGGCTGCAGGAGCTCTGGCAGAAGTCCTCGGTGGTGATTTCCAGCAAGCCATGATGGCAGCCGAAATTGCTATGGAGCATCACCTTGGCATGACCTGTGATCCTATAGGCGGTCTTGTTCAAATACCCTGCATCGAACGCAATACCATGGGCGCCATTAAAGCCGTCACAGCGTGCCAAATTGCTTTGGATTCAGATCCCGAAAAAGCGCTCGTTTCCCTCGATGCTGTAATTAAAACCATGAAGGCAACGGCTATTGACATGAATACCAAATACAAAGAAACAGCTGATGGTGGACTAGCCTTGGTTTTCTCAGTCAATCTGGTAGAATGCTAAACCGAATTATATTTGGTTAAATTTTTGGCGAGCCCCTGCGGGCCGGGCTATCCATTGCAAGTCCTCATCACTCCTCCTTCGTCGTCGTGATTCCGGTCTTTCCATTACTATCCCTGCTCGAATTCAGTACCTGAAAATGAATAATGATTCGATCAATGGAACAATGCACCAAGGATCTCGTCTGGAATGGAAAAAAAGCAACCACAACTACTAGAAAAGCCGTTGGTAGCAACTATTTTCTTGAATTAAACATCTACTATTTTAAACAAATAACTAGCTGAACGTACCTTCTCCCTTACCTTTTTAAGATGACTGAACAATACCTTCTCGTTCTTCACACGAGATGGATAAAGTGTGACAACATTTTAAGTGATGGAACGCGTTAGCTAATATTAGGGTCGGGGATGGGTTTTGAAATACCAAATCAGCACTAATTTCAATCATCTTGCAACACCAGATATCATCATTACTTCAACAAGCTAATATTCCCCTTTTTTACAAATTCCATTTTTCCAAAACAATCCGCTTCGAGATAATATCCATAAACATCAGGTGCTAAATATTTACCCTTATACATACCATTCCATCCATCATCAGTCGAAAATGATTCAAATACCTTCTCCCCCCAGCGATCATAAATGACCAGATGAATTTTGTTGGTATTTATTCCATAAACCTTCAACACATCGTTAGCATGATCCCCATTAGGAGAAAAAGCATTCGGAATAAATACCTTGGTGTAATCACATTCCGGCACGATCACAAATACTGTTACTCGAAGTAGGATCGGACAACCAAAGGTATCCTCGCCCATAACTTCGTATGTAGTAGTTTCTTTTGGTGAAGCACGAACAGTTTTACAAGTACCACAATCCAACGAATTTATTGGGGACCATTTAATTTGCTGCACGCCCTGGACGAATAAATCAGCGTAACTACCATAAACAATAGTTGTATCATCAGAAATGATTCCACTTTGTGATATGGGATAAACGATTACACAAAATGTATCCGTACCCGAACATTGATTCACATCTAAAAAATCTAAAAAATACATTTTATTGGTATCTGCTACAACTTTTTGTACGGATTGATTGGGAATCACAATTCCCGGTCCACGCCAATTAAAAGTCACTCTATCCCCACTTGTAATATCAAGACTGGAATTCTTACACGACTCTACCATGAACTTCTTACCAACTGGATTGGGATGAATTAATATACTATAATGATAAAGTCTGTTGCAAGAATCACTTTGAGTATCTGATAACGAATATTCAAAAATTTTAGTCACTTGGTTTGTATCATGGAACATAACCATGTTACTTGAACAGGTATCACAGAATACGTTCCCTTTGATCCAGCGATACGTGTGGTTGGTTTCAGATGGAACACCAATCTGAAATCCTCCCCCATTACACAAACTGTCACTATAATAAAAGTTTAATGGCATATTCAAAGATTTGTAAAGGGTATCTAGCCCACACAAACAAGACTTCGGAATGATAGCAGCAATTAAGGCACATTGCTTAATGGATGAATTTGCTAATCTTACTAACCAATCATTGTTACCTTCCCTGACGTCTGTCCCATATTTAAATTCGTAAATATTGATCAAAGGATCATTACTATCAAGGTGTGCATTGTGATTGGAATCATTATAAATACCCATACAAAAACTTGAATCCACCGATGTTTTCATGTTTGCAATATGATAATTGATTTGAATGGTCGTTGAATCTAAAAGGGGTAATGATGTAATGTTCATTGAATCTAAAAATAGACTTGGAGCTACTTTATTGAATAGTATATTCGCACGCGCCCCTTCTACATAAACATCACAATTGGTTTGAGAAGATTTACAGAATACACTTTGTCTGGAATACATAATACTTGGAATATTAACTTCCCCACATTCCAAAAATTTAAAATTCCTCAATCTAAACGAAAATGAGATGACTTGATTAGGCATTATTCCATCGACCATAGGCACAATTAATTCAGAACTATTGTTGGATTGAATGATCCTGTATCCAGAAATATCAATATTGGAAATAACTTTCAAAGAACCATTGATCACTTGAATTGGATTCGGTAAAATAATTCGAAAACTATCCGTCACTTTTGAAATTTGACTTCCTATGATTCGAACAATAATATCAAGTTCATCTTCACATACTGAATGATTATCCAGAATCGTTTCTAATTTATAATCCCCCTGAGTCGTTATTCCTTTGATTTTTATTTGTTGACTGTTTTTTGATAACTCGTTTGTCATTTCACCGCAAATATTAAATGCAGAGGTTTTGAATTGGATCGTTCCATTAACGATTGAATTGCAATCTGTGATACCTTGGAATTTTATCCGCACTCCGTTATCAGGAGCATGTTCCACTCCGGGTAATCCGTTTGCGCTAATACTAGGAACTAATGCCGCTAAATTCCAACGATAATGTCCTTTTGAAATCAATACTGGAGCTGCCATTGGGATAAAAGCAGCATTGGAAGGATATGCCACTCGAATTGAATTTACATCGATAATAATACCATCAGGAATAAATAAGTCCACATAAACATTATAGGCAGTCCCCTTATCAGCATTGTATAAATAAAGCTCTATCGCAGGCAGGGTATCACACAATACTGATTCTTTACTGTTCTGCATGATATCAAATTCTAATTCCGCGCGTTCAGATTGCACAGGAATTATAAATTGGTTTACCGTACAAGACTTCATACTCGTATCTACAATGGCACCACAATACCAACTTGATTCCAAGACGATGGTATCCATTTTACAAGTAGAATTAATTGCTGAAAAAACAAATTCAAGATTTGTATTGATGGGAACCGGACCGACAAGAAATGTTGAAGAATCTAATTTTTGAACCGATACTGTTGGAATCGTCTTTAGACCAAATTGATAGATCTCACCTTTGATACTTTTTATTTTAATTTTAAAATATCCAGTTTCTTGTAGCTTAATTAAGTTGGCCTTCCACTCAATGTTTTTATCAGAAGTTACTAATGACTTGTTGACAAAATCTAAATAAGCATTTCCGTTATATGAATTTATTGTAAAACTCTTAGTATAAATATGCGAACCATATAATTGAGTAAAGATGGGCACTAATGCAAACTGAGCATCAAAATCAGTTGATACATATATAATAACGTTTGCACTTAGATTTTTTTTGTCTTTAATCAATTCACAATCATCGGTTGATACATAGCACAACATTTGCAATTCATAATTCTCATCAAATCTTATTTGTTTCAATACATTTAAATCCAACTTCCATCTATTATCAAAATAAGTCGGTACGATAAATGTTCCAACTTGACGTTTGGCCGTACTGTCAAAATAGAAAATATTAATTTCAGCGCTATCAATTCTTAGCCCGGGACTAATGCTTATTAATGCTGAATCCAATTTATAAAATGATCTGAATTCATAAGGAAAAAAATTATTTAGCCACTTTGACCCCTTAAAACTTATTGCAGGTAAAACACCCAAATTACCACATAATACAGCATCATTGGATACAGCATCGAACTGCAAATTCATGGTGGTTAATCGAAGTTTATGGGTAATCACATTACAGTAGAAAGGATTCTCTTTTACCCGCTCCCTATTCATAAGCAATACATGATGGATCATATTAATTGGCGCTATGCGATCACCAACAAAAGAAATGATTCTACCTAAAATAATGATATGCAAACTATCATTTTCTTCGAATCTAAAATGAGCAGGAAGATCTTTATTTAATTGATGCAACATCTCAGGGGTAAGTGACACGTAATATCCAGAACCTATCGCAAGATCTGTGACTACGGGTTGGTCACAACCCGGCAATTTTGATTTTGAATCTAACACATCTATACTATCCGTTTCAAAATGAAACCATTTCTGTTCACTGGCATCATATAAGTCAATCAATGCATGTTTACGATCCATAGTCACCTCCGTGGAAACGTAAAACAATAGTGAATCAAAACTTGCACCTTTTTGATCTACTACAATTTTAGAAAACAACTCATTCGCTACCGTATCTCCGGTAATCACGTGATTTTTAAAAATGAGTGTAGAATCTACATTACCTGTCTCGCGAAAACGATCATTATCATTGTCTTTTTTTCCATAATTAAACCGATATGCCGCAGAAGTAAAATTCAAATAGCCAGATACGGTATCATTTATGGTATTTACGGTATCACATTCAAAAGAAATTCCATATTTACTTAAATTAGACTTGCCACAATTACCTAAATCGTCAGGACAAGTTAATTGGACTGCAGAACATATTTCTGCTAAAATATTTTTAGCTTTATTTAATTTAGGATTACAAGTAGAAACAAATTTTATCTTTTGTAAATTATTAATGCTATCTATACATGGCAAACTACAATCTGCTTTGATATCAAAACTTAACTTCAAATCCTGTGAGTTAAAAGGGGTCTGATAGATTAATTTTATCGCCGTACTGGAACCAGGGGTCGGATGAATTATATTTATTTCGATCGGTGATTTACCTTCAATTAGAAATAAACTATCTTGTAGTTGAAGCGGACATGGTAATTGAAATTCTACAATCAATTTTTCATTGGTCAACCCTTTAGGTATATTCATTGAACTAATGAATGTATATTTTGTATCACTGTATAATACAGATTGGTTGTTTTCGATTTGTCCACTGATCTTAACTTCTCCCAATATGGGCAAATTAACATCTACCGGAATATTAGCCTTTGCCACTTGGCTATTAATCACACATTGAGAAGAATAATTATATGAATAATACCAATTCAATTTTCCATTAGGGCCACTAGGTGCTGTACCTTCGCAAGTAGCATATCTAAATTTAATAATTACTTCTTGATTGACATCCAATTCGTGCAGATAAACTTTTGCTGAATAATAATATTCCTGATTGCTACAGATAGGACTTGTGTTGCGTTCTGAATAGATTATACTATCGATGATTACATTGCCAATTACAGTTATACTATCTTTAATTATTCCAGCATTGGTAGTAGATCCTGGAGGCGCTGAACGAACTTCAATGATGACTTGTTCTGCAATTTTCTGACCGATGTTTTTGACTATCAATTCTTGCTCTTCTCCAAAAATTTGACAGATACATTTTGGCGCTTTAGCGTTAGGAATAAAATTGAGCATAGCTCTTTTATCATTGGTAACAAATTCAACGCCTGCAGATTCTAAATACTCCTGACAATATTCCTGATGACATCCCCATGAAGCCATAAAATAACTAATGATGGAATAAGGATTACAATCGATTGGTTTAATCGATTCTTCAAAAACAATCATTTCATCTTTTTCAAACAAACTGTCTTTATCACCAATTAACACAATATCCTTTGGTCCAAAAAAAATCCTCAATAAAGTATCGTTTTCTACTAATATCTGTTTTCCTGGTGCCGAAATTACTGCCTTAACATGTCGGTCTTCAAATATGAATTCACGACATGATCCGAGTCGGGTATTGGTGATTTTAACGGTACGTTTGCCATTGGTACCTATATTGATGATTTGATCCGGCACGTCAGTAATCACCAGAAAAGGTGTCTGAATTTGGTAAGGAGGATTGGTCAGAGTTGAATCTTGTTGCCCATTATATTGAATGACAATCTTATTTTGAAAACTCAATCCCTGATTAATTTGGGTATAAGATTCGCACGTTGCAGTTAATAATACGTGTAGCTTAACTTTTGTAAATCCTTGAACTTGACTTACTAAAAATACTGGGCTAGATAAGTCGGAGACATTTTGTTCAGAAGCATTTATAATTGAGCCAGCTTGATAAAACACACCTTTCGGTAATGAAACCTGGACCAGAATAGCAGATAGATTTTGGTTGCTTGTGTTTTCGAGGTCCACCCAAAACGTATCCTGACTGCATACGGTCAGTTGATCTGGTAATTGATACGTAATACGAATATCTTGAGATAATCCGATATCCAAAGTTAGAAGGGATGTTAATAGAATAACGAAAATTTGCATTCTCATAGGCTACGAATTGGCAAGAGTGTTCAATGGGTTTATTCTGTAAATATAAAAATAAATTAATAGAAATTTGGATTTATTGATAATTAAGCATTTGGGAGTTTGCTATAGAAACATCAATTTAAATACACCAATGAAATTAGATCAAATAAAAAAAGCTAGTAAAAACTAGCTTTTGTACCCCGTAGGGGAGTCGAACCCCTCTTACCAGGATGAAAACCTGGTGTCCTAACCGATAGACGAACGGGGCGGATTTTAAAACGAAGCGCAAAGATAGACTTTTTGAGAATTTTAATAAACTTTTTATGAAGTTTTCTATTTTATTTATATTCTTTCACAATCACTTGGGTTTATTATGAAAAAACGCGTAGCTATTAATGGATTTGGTCGAATAGGGAGATTGACTTGCAGACAATTATTACATTATCCTGATATAGAAGTAGTTGCCGTTAATGATTTAACTGATATTCCTACTTTAGCGCATCTTTTTAAATACGATACAGCCCATCGTAAATACCAGGGAGAAGTACACGCTGGCACTGATTTTATTGAAATTGATGGGCAGAAGATTAAGGCATTGGCTCAAAAAGACCCTTTACTCTTGCCTTGGAAAGACCTTAACATCGATATCGTGCTAGAATGTACTGGAATTTACCTTACACACGACACAGCACATCAACATATTCAGGCAGGTGCAAAGAAAGTAATCCTTTCAGCCCCACCAAAGGATTCAAGTATTCCCATTTTTGTTTTAGGGGTAAATGATCCAGAATTAAATATCACATCCGATATTATCTCAAATGCCTCTTGCACAACCAATTGTTTGTCACCATTAATAAAAATCATCAATGATACCTGGGGAATTAAAATGGCAACCATGAATACCATCCATGCCTATACCCAAGATCAGCGCTTACAGGATGCACCACACAAGGATTTGAGACGAGCCCGTGCAGCAGCCATGAGCATTATACCTACATCTACAGGGGCAGCTAAAGCCGTAGAACAGGTTTATCCTGACATTAAAGGCAAATTATTCGCTTCCTCATATAGAGTACCCGTAATAACAGGATCGCTCATTGAATTATTTTGTGTACTAAATACTGAAGTCACCATTCAAGACATCAACAATCGCTTTCAACTTGCCTCCACTACTACCCACCAAGGACTCATTGAATTTAACTTGGATCCTGTTGTTTCAACTGATATTATCGGCAATCCGCACAGTGCTGTTTTTGATGCTGAATTAACTGAGGCTCAGGGAAATTATATTAAAATAGTGGCCTGGTATGATAATGAGGCGGGATATTCCAATCGGTTAGCCAATATGTGTTCCAGATTAGCCAAATTATTAGCTTAATTATATATGAAGAGATTAGTTGTAAAGGGTAAAGTAGTTTTATTACGTGTTGATTTTAATGTTCCCATTAATTCAGCAGGAGAAATAACAGATGAAAATCGTATAGAAAAATCAATTCCAACGATTCAGAATTTATTAGATCAAGGCGCCAAATTAGTTATTATGTCTCATCTTGGCAGACCATTAAAAGAACTATTGCCCAATGGAGACATTAATTTAATCAAATTTTCGCTTAAACCAGTTGCCGAAAATCTCCAAAAAAGGTTAAAAAATAAGGTCCAATTTGCGACCGACTGTGGTGGACCCGAAACTCAAAGACTGATCCAACATTTAAAAGAAGGAGAAGTTCTTCTCTTAGAAAATACCCGGTTCTACAAAGGCGAGGAAAAGGGCGATGCGATCTGGGCAGAATCTCTATCAAAACTGGGTTCGTTTTACATCAATGATGCCTTTGGGGCTGCTCATCGCGAACATGCGACTACCGCTACCATTGCCAGATTTTTTGATAAAGATCACAAAGCTTTCGGTTTATTAATGGATGAAGAGCTGGAGCATTCCAAAAAAATTACAGAATCCCCGGAACATCCTTTAACAGCTATTATTGGAGGCGCTAAAGTGTCCGATAAAATAGAATTAATATCTAATCTAATAGATTTATGTGATACGATACTCATCGGTGGTGGTATGGCTTACACTTTTTTCGCAGCTCAAGGTTATCATATTGGAACATCACTTTGTGAATTAGATAAATTAGAACTAGCCAAATCACTCATTCAAAAAGCACATGATCGTAAAGTCAAACTCATACTTCCTTTAGACAGTGTTACTGGAAGTTCTTTTAGTAATGAATCAACCATTGGTGTGACCCCGGATGTTAACATTCCAGATCAATGTATGGGATTAGACATTGGACCTAAGACGATTAAACTATTTAGCAAAATAATCCATGACTCTAAAACCATAGTGTGGAATGGTCCTATGGGCGTCTTTGAAATGTCTAATTTTGAACAAGGCACTAAATCTATTGCACTTGCTGTAGCCGAAGCAACATATAAAGGTTGCTTCTCATTAATAGGTGGTGGTGATTCAGTTGCCGCAATCAATAAATATCACTTAGAGGAAGATGTAAGTTATGTTTCTACAGGTGGTGGTGCTATGTTGGAATTATTAGAAGGCAAAACACTTCCAGGTGTTGCTGCGATTTTATCTTAGCGATAATCCAATTTGGATAAATGATTTCTTAATTCAGTCTTTCTAACAATAAAATGAGGGACAGAATTGCTGTTGCCTGACCTACTGAGTCTGCCATAACTTTGCCCCAATCAATTTCTTTCCTGGTTTTCTTTTCCTTTTCTGTTTTGACATCTTTATATCCCACATTGACAATTGATCCTTTATAAACTTTGGGATAGGTTTTGAAGAAAAAATGATCTTTTGTTTTTTCGATTCTACCGTTGGCGTGTTCCACAGTAATCTTGTTAGGATCTCCATTTTTTGAAATTCCTGCAGCATAATGGTCAATATAAAATCTGGCATTTTTACCTTCATAAAAAGCTACATTGATTGCGTTGTTAGAACTTAATAACTTGTCGGGATATAAATCAATAGCATTAGTAGCTCCGGAAATACGAACCAAATCTTTTTTCTTTGGTATATAAATGGCATCCTTGTCTTTTAAAATCAAATTATCATTAGACCACGTTTTTTTCATGGCATTGGTTAAATTTAATACCACAAATCCAATACCATCTTGTTCTCTATACAAGGTAGCGCCTTCCGGAAAAGCCTCCATACTCAAACCCCCTGCACGTTTTATCACATCAACCACTTTTTCGTTTGGATTGATTAATGCATAAGGTCCTGGATATTGAACTTCTCCTTCTATATTAATCACTTGTTGTAATTCGAATTCTGGTTGATTCCGAACTACAATTAAATCAAAGGGTTCAATTTCAAAATCTGAATTTCCCTGGAATTCTTTCAGGTCGCGACCTACTTGTATGGTTTTTACTATTGTCTTTGTAGGGGTATTATCCTTTATCTCAATTCTAAATATATCGATTCGATTTGTTGCAGCAGAAAATGCAAAGCCTTGAGCTAATGAGATGACATCATTAATTTTCATACCTTTTCCAAATTGGAATCGACCTGGTTCTTTAACTGCTCCTGAAACTTCTATAAATGCAAAGTCTCTAAAATTCATTTCAGAAAGTAAAACCAAACTATCATAAGGCATGATAGAGATATTTTGATCCGACACATCTTCATTTATAGCCTTAAATATATTAATTCTTATAATTTCTAAGTCATTTGGATTGGGTGAATTTTTTCTGAACAGAAATGCATTACTCCAGGTATCGGCCCTTAAACCTCCAGCCAACATAACTAAATCTTTTACATTCATAGTCCCATTTGGATCCACTGTAAATTTTCCAGGCGATCTGACTGATCCTGTTGCATTGACATAACTTCTATCTACATAATTGGATAATTTATAAACCGTCAATTCATCCTGTGCTTGTAATACAATATTATCAGAGCCTATTCCCTTTCTTACATTAACAATATTTAATCGTATAACATTAATGGTTTGATCTGGATTTCTACGATGTATAAAGACATTTTGCAAATTGGATTGTGCCGTAAATTCAATTTTTGAAATCAAATCACTGACTTTCATTCCTTCAAAATATTTATAAGCCGATGGTGCGCGGACTTCACCTTTGACAAAAATCTGATCTTCAACTTCAGTTTTGATGGAGAAAACAACCACTTTATCTCCCTTTTTTAATGCAAAATCTCCACCTTTACTGACCAATTGTTCATAGGGTACATCTAATGCTATTTTTCGATCATTTTCTATTCGCTCTACTTGAATGATTTTTCGAATGGCATCATCATTCAATCCTCCTGCATATTTAATCAATTGATTTAAATCTTCACCTTCTATCAATTCATATTTATAAGGTCTCTTTATCGCTCCTGTAATACTGACTACTTTACCAGCTACAGGTACCTGAATATAATCGTTATTCTCAAGATAAAAATTCTTATCTATTGCCGGATTATTAATAAATTTATAAACATCCATTGTGGTTTCAACACCACGTCGAATTAATTTAATCTTTCTTACCGATCCAATATTTGTAGGCCCGCCGGCAGCAATGAGTGCGTTAAAAGCAGTATTAATTGCTGGCAAAGTATAAGCACCATACTGAACTACTTCACCCACAATATTAATATTTATCGTCCTGGAATAGTTCAATGCAACTTCAATTTGATTGGAATTAAATCTATAAAATCGTTTAAAGTAATTGCTGATCAAAGATTTTGCTCTACTCAAAGCCACACCTTTAAGAAAAATTCGCGGCATTCGAGCAGGAGTGATATATCCTTCCGAATTGATTTCATAAACTTCATTGAGTTGACTTACACCCCAGATGGCTACAGTAACTTGATCGCCTACTCCAAGAATATAAGTATCCGGGGGCTTAACATCATTACCTTGATGATACACGACTAAACTTTTGTTTCTAAATATTTCCTGACCCCATATTTCAACAGGTGATTTTGATTCAGGTAAATTTATACTATCGCGATTAAAAGAGGTTTGTGGATTGGAAATTTTTCGTTCAATATTTAATGAATCTTTTACAGCAGATTTGGATACAGAAATTTTTGCATTATTGATTGCTTTTGAATCAATAGCTGTGGGCATTGCTTTTTTATTTTTTGGCAATTTGGATTTTTCAGTTTCAATTTCTTTTATGATACTTTCAATTTCACCTTTCATATTTGCTGCATCCTGAATACTAAGTTCTTTCAATTGTTCCAAGTCAATTCCTCGTTCATCTAATTTGGATTGAAATTCTTCTTCAGAAATACCTCGTTGCTCAATTTCTTTTCTAAACTGAGCTTCCATGTCCCTGGCGGTTTGTGCAATAACCTGTGGTTGAAAAATAATCATCCAACAACTTAAACTTAAGATAAAAAATTTCATGTACGTTTATTTTGAATAATAAGTTTCATAATAATTAAGATATTCTCCTGACGTTACATCATTTAGCCATTCCTCATGGTTTAAATACCAGTCTATTGTTTTTTCTAATCCTTCTTCTATTTTTACAGAAGGTGACCAATGGAGTTGAGTTTGAATTTTGGTAGCATCAATAGCATACCTTTGATCATGGCCCAATCGGTCTTTGACATAGGTTATTAAATTCCGGGAAGTATATGGAGACCTATTTAGTTTTTGATCCATTAAATCACATAACAGGTGAACTAATTCAATATTTTGCATTTCAGAATTTCCACCTATATTATAGGTTTCTCCAATGATTCCTTTGTGAAAAATCGTATCAATAGCTGCTACATGATCTCCCACCCACAACCAATCTCGAACATTTGTACCTTGTCCATAAACTGGTAAGGATTTATTGTTCTTAATATTATTTATCATTAATGGAATCAATTTTTCAGGAAATTGATTGGGTCCATAGTTATTTGAACAATTAGATATTAATATCGGGAAATGATAGGTGTGATAAAAAGCCCTAACGATGTGATCAGAAGATGCTTTAGAAGCTGAATATGGGGATCTTGGATCATATGCAGTATGTTCTGTAAAATATCCCGTTTCTCCCAATGAACCATAAACTTCATCGGTGCTTACATGGTAAAATCGATGTGATAATTCATCATTCATCCAATATTTTTTAGCTTGCACTAATAAATTTGTAGTGCCCAATACATTGGTCTTGATAAATGCTGTTGGATCTGAGATGGATCTATCTACATGTGATTCTGCAGCTAAATGGATTACATCCGTTATTTTATAGGTCTCAAATATTTCCATAACATGATCCAAATTCACTATATCCGCCTTAACAAAAACATAGTTAGGGGCATGAATCAGATCAGTAAGATTATTAAGATTTCCGGCATAAGTCAGTAAATCTAAATTGATGATTTGGATATCCGGATATTTATTTACAAAATGTCGAACCAAATGTGAACCTATAAATCCTGCACCTCCTGTAATTAAAATTTTTTTTGTAAAGTCCATAAATGCTCTTAAGAAACTGAAACGACTTTTTTAAAATATTCGTATGTTAATTTCATACCAGCCGCACGATCAAAATTAGGTTCCCAGTTTAATAATCTTTTAGCTAAGCTAATGTCCGGTTTACGTTGTTTAGGATCATCTTCAGGTAATGGAAAATAACTGATACTTGCTTTATCATTTCCAACTAAAGTCATCACTTCTTTCGCAAAATCAATCATGTTAATTTCCTGCGGATTACCCACATTTACCGGATACACATAATCACTGTGTAATAAGCGTACAATCCCTTCCACCAAATCATCTACATAACAGAAGGATCGCGTTTGGGACCCATCGCCAAAAATAGATAATGCTTCGCCTCGGATCGCTTGAGAAAAAAATGCAGGAAGCACCCGTCCATCCTCTACTCGCATTCTTGGACCATAGGTATTAAATATTCGAATGATTCTAGTCTGCAATCCATGGAAGCGATGATAAGCCATAGTTATCGCTTCCTGAAATCGCTTGGCTTCATCGTAAACACCTCTTGGGCCTATTGGATTTACATTACCCCAATAACTTTCACTTTGGGGATGCTCTAATGGATCTCCATAAACTTCTGAAGTGGATGCTATTAATATTTTAGCCTTTTTTTCTTTAGCCAATCCCAACAAATTATGGGTGCCCAGAGATCCGACTTTCAACGTTTGGATCGGCATTTTCAAATAGTCTATTGGAGAAGCCGGCGAAGCGAAATGCAAAATAGCATCCAAATTTCCAGGTACATGAACAAATCGACTGACATCATGATGGTGAAACTCAAATTCTTTCAATTTAAACAAATGCTCAATATTGGCCAAATTACCTGTAAGTAAATTATCCATTCCAATAACTTGATATCCGTCTCCAATAAAGCGATCTGCTAAATGAGACCCTATGAATCCCGCTGCTCCAGTGATTAATATCTTGCCTTTATACATATTAAAGGCAAATTTAATATTTAATACGTATATATTGATAATCAGTGATAAATATATATAATAAAAATTCATATTAAATATTTAAATATTTATAAATCATTGTTTTTGTATATTTTATAAATATAATTAAAACCATACTTGTTGGATGAAATAAGCGCGTTTTTGTGTGAATTTGTTAAATATCCATTCATTTGTTTAAATAAATCAACAAGTCCTCTAACTTGCACGTTAAACTTTTAATTAAAATAAAAACTTTGAAAATCACCATTCAGTTCTTTATCCTGTTTCTTATATATGGCCATGCATATGCCCAAGAGTCAAAATCATTTCAGGATAGATCTGGAATTCTATTTGATGTTCATTTGGGAACAGGAATTCCTGCCTCAGATTTAAAAACCAGATTCGGTCAAGCACAAATTTTAGGAGGTGGAATCTCTTACCTACCTTCATCCATCCGATTGACTTTTGGTCTAAAGTTTTCTTATTTGTTTGGAAGCGATGTGAAGGAAGATGTGTTGAAACCTTTTAGAACCAGCCAGTTAGCTCAAGTAATAGGTTCTGATGGCTACTTAGCCGATGTACAATTGAAGATGCGTGGGTACTATGGTCAATTTTATACGGGATCCATTATTCCATTGGGCTCACAATTGAAAGCCCGACATGGTATAAAATGGCAACTCGGTGTAGCCTATTTGAGCCATAAAATCAGAATTCAGGATGATTCCAGATCGGTCACCCAATTTAATACAGAATTTAAAAAAGGCTTAGATCGGTTAACCTCAGGATTCTCAATAGTTCCTTTCATTGGGTATGAATATTTAGGTGTAAACGGTAAGGTGAATCTTTATGCAGGCTTCGAACCGCAAATAGGATTTACACAAAGCCGAAGATCTTACAATTATGATACAAATGCCACTGAAATAGGCATTGCTCGGAAAGACATTTTGTTAAGTTTTAAAATAGGTTGGTACCTCCCTTTTTATTTTGGAAAATATGTAGACGAAATTGAATATTAAACGATGTTGCTGATTTACGATTGGGCTATTCGCATTTATTTTAATTTAATTCATCTAGCAGCATATTTCAGAACTGATGCTAAAAAATGGGTCAATGGCAGGGAACATTTATTGGTTCAAATAAAACCCTTCCATTCTGTTTCAAAAAAATATTTTTGGATACATTGTTCGTCTCTAGGTGAGTTCGAACAAGTAAGATCCTTAATTGAAATGATTAAATTACATCATCCCGATCAACTCATCTGGCTTAGTTTTTTTTCTCCTTCCGGTTATGATATCCGAAAACAATACCCATTTGTTGATGTAGTCAGTTATTGGCCTTCGGACGTGCAATCTGATGTTCGTAAATTCATTGATATAGTCAATCCTTCCTGCGCTCTTTTTGTAAAATATGATTTCTGGTTTAACACATTTGAAATATTACATCAGAGAAAAATTCCCATGTATTATATTTCACTGTTATTTCATACCAAAACATATTTAACCAAATGGCCTTTTGGTTCACTGTTGAATCGATTGAAAGCGTTTGATCAACTTTTTGTTCAAGATCAATTTACCTATCAGTTTTTAGCCCATCGGCAATTTTTAAACATTCAACGTTCGGGCGACACCAGAATGGATAGAATAACAGATATCGTATCTACACATCAACCCATTGAAGAAATTGAATCCTATATAAACCAGCGAAATGTATTTATTGCCGGTAGCATTTGGCCTGAGGATGATCCTTTTTTGTTGAAATTAATTGATTCTGAGATAGCAAAAAACTGGGTAATCATTTTAGTACCGCATCATGTAGATGAAGGTAATTTAATTCGAATTGAGAATAGCTATCATTACCCTATTACGAGATTTAAAAATATCAAATCAGCCAAAGGATCTATACTATTAATGGATCAAATCGGTCTTCTGTCGTCATTGTATCAATACGCTAAGTTTGCTTATGTTGGTGGTGGTTTTGGTAAAAATATTCACAATATACTCGAACCGGCCGGTCATCATATTCCTGTGGCCTTCGGACCAGCGCACAAAAAATTTGTAGAAGCTCAAGCATTCATTGATGCTGGATTTGGTTTTGAAATAAAACACCTTCAAGCCTTACCATCATTAATGAAACTCGTATTAGATGCAACATGGTATGAAAATACCATTTCCGCGATTCCTATCTATTGGAATAACCATAGTGGTGCAACAAAAAAAATCTATCAATATTTAAAACAAGAAAACCGATTTAATCAATAAGTCATTCTTTGTATTGAATGACTTATTGATATTCTATTCATCATTGAACTTGAAATCCTGAAGTATATATTTTATTCTTAGAAATGCCTTTGAAAAAATAATTTCCTGAAGTTAAATTATGAATATCTATTTGTATTGGATGTTGATTCTTAAGTCCATGATTGAATTCCTCACTTCGAATCAATTTTCCAAACCCATCTATGATTTGATAGGCAATCAAAGGCTCTTTTCCAATTCCTAATCGTACAAATATTTTGTCTTGTGCAGGATTTGGAGAAATAATAAGGTCATTCGATGTTTGATAACCATCTTGCAATATCAGTTGATTACTTTGGATATTTTCAAATTGTTCGTCGAAGGCTTGAACTGTATATATCGCTGATCCAACAGGTACCGATTCATCTTCAAAACTTTGTTCGCATAAATAATCGGCTGTAGTTAATTGATCTACCGCGAGCACTTTGATCAATTTGAATTGTTGTTCTTGTTCCAGTTTTCTATATATTTTTACAAACTTCAAACAAAGACTTTGATCAGACTCCCAATTCAAATAATTAATATTCTGCTTTCTAAATCCTGATAATTTAATAGCATTATTTGCTTGATTATTTAACTCAAAAATTTGATCATTCCTTTCTTTTAATATGGTAGTCGTAACAAAATTATGATATATACCGGCTCCTATATCCTTAATAGTATCACACGAAGCTCCTTGCAAAACACCTGTGGTGTACAAGCCGAACATATCTTGTAAATCCGAATCATAAATTGGATCATTACCTTGGTGGTATGGCGAACTAAAGAACCCACTTAATGATTGAACTCGAAGGTAATATTTACCCGGTTTTAAACACATCGTGTAATAACCATCGTGAATAAATCGTGTAGCGTTGGAATAACTTCGTGTCGATTGTACAACAGCTCCAGTAGTTGCATCATGAATATAGAGTGTTAATCCATTGATACCATTTTCATTAAAGTCATAGATCCCATTTCTATTGAGATCTAGAAATACATATCCAAAAATGGGCACACATTTATACAATCCTAAATCCCATGTTCGATCATCTTCTCCACCCATTAACATGGTCATTTCTGTCGTTCCATTCCCATTAATGTGAGTAACATCAGAATCCAAGGTATCTGAATCAACATTAGCTGTAGTTATGGTCCAAGGTGTTGGTATTATGAATTTGATATAATATTTAGCAGGTTTTACGCCATCGAATAAATATTTTCCTTGTTTATTGGTTTGAGTAGATCTAACCAAAGTATTGTTCGCAGCATTATACAATTCAACATGAATACCTTCAATACCCTCTTCTCCCTGATCCATAGTTCCATTGGCATTTTTATCGTGCCAAACCATATCACCAATAGTTGCTTTAGTATCAATGCCTGCTACATCATGATCATCTTCATCTTGTTTGAATACCAATCCTCCGCCATTAATCCGATCATCATCGGGATTACCGGGAACAACAGCTCTTTCGTGTGGTGCATCAGATGCTGGCTTACTATCTGCATCTTGATCTCCGATTGGAATTAAATTAATATCCTTAACTGAAATGATTTCAGACCAATTGTAAGAATTAACAACACTGGAATCTTGCAAGACTAATAAATCAAGATAAACAGAATCTCGTTGACCCGGCAATAAAGTTTTTTTAAATGTATAGACTACATCTTTATTAGATATGGTCCAATTAGTGTTAATCGCTGGAAGAAATTGATAAGCTTTATTCAGATAATCTTTTATAGATAACTCCCCGCTAGTAACATTCCCTTGATTGAAGACTGTGATTTTAAATCTGGTAGTATCTCCTGCATTTCCTTTTTCTGCATTTACAATTTCTTTACGCAATGCAAAATCTACTAATTCAACAATGGCAGGATCACTATCATCTTCATCTGCTATCCCATCATTGTCTGAATCAAATCCGTCATCTGAAACGGCATTATCCGAATTGGAGTTGACATTACCTCCAACATCATTGATTTTTAAAATATCAAAAAATGAATCTATGTCTCTCGTATGGGATCTATTGGCTGTATCCACTGCATGGAATATTTCAGAATAATTTACCAAATCTAAGTTAGCTCCAAATTGAGTATTGACTACCAGCTTAATTGGAATAATCACACTATCCGATGGTAATAGCTTTCCGGACCAAATATATTGAGCCGTTTTGTTTATCGCATTATAGGTCCAGTTATTTTGATTGATCCAATTCAAACCATCCGGTAAATAATCTATAATGGACACTTGTGAAACTGCAATAAATCCTTGATTGTAAATGGTAATATTAAAATCTATTGTATCACCATATCGAACTATATTTTGGTTTGCTCTTACTTTTTTCAAAGCCAAATCTAATATGACAGGTTTGGCAGGATCATGATCATCTTCTTCTCCACCGCGATCTATAGAATAAATATCATTATCCTGCGGATTTCCTGGCTTAACATTTCGCTCAGCCTGCGAATCCGAAAGTTCCCTACTATCTATATCAAATCCAGTTCGAATCTGATTTAAAGAATTTTTTGAACCGGCAATTTCTGCATAATTAATCCATTCTTGTAATGGACGATTTCCTGGTTTTAAACGAAGATATAGTTGATATTGTGCACTGTCGCCTGGCAGAATTCTGGCATTGAATGTTCCATTAACCTGATTGCCATTGAGTACCCAATTTGAATTGACCATATTAAACTCCAATCCAGCCGGAATATAATCCACTATATTTACGGAACCGACTGTATCTGTACCTTGATTGAAAACTCGAATTACAAATTCCAATGTTTGATTCGGTAAATGTGGAGGTGGTGTATTTAGAATTTTCTTAAGTGCCAAGTCCCAGACATAAACTACTGCAGGATCATGGTCATCTTCATCAGTTATCCCATCCATGTTTAAATCATGACCATTATCTAATGTGTGATCATCCGTTATTGAATTCACAATACCTCCTGCATCGTTAATGAGTATGGTATCGCCGTCACTATCAAAATCTATGATTGAAATATTTACATTGTGTACTGTAAAAATGGATGCACTTGCCACTTCTGCAACATTAACCCAATCTTTTACTTTCTTATTGGGTAATAATTTCAAAACTATAAATAATTCAACCGAATCACCTGGATTTAAACTACCTTGAAAATCATAAAATGCCTTTCCCGAACTACTTGTCCATAGCAAATTATCCAATGGATCAAATTCGAGACCACTTGGAATGTAATCGACGATATTAAATCTCTTAGCAGCAACACTACCTTGATTAAAAACCTTAATTGAAAACGTAATATGATCATTATAAAAATAGGGTGGTTTGGTCACCACTTTTTTAGTTAATGCTAAATCAAAAAATAATGCTATAGCCACATCATGATCATCTTCATCATCATCCGGAATAAATTTACGTCTTCCTAAAAGATAATCATCAAATAGTTCGTAGGGTTTAACTACATTGTCATTCCTTCTGTTATCATCCGGAGTCGAATCATAGTCTTTAACCTGTTGGCCCTGATTACCTAAAAACGATGCAATTTCTGCGCTGTTAATAGCAAATTCCCGAATGCTTAAATATTTATTGACTCTAACTATGAAATCAATACTCATCGAATCTTGTGGCAATAAAGAATCAATGACAAATACAAAGGTACTGTCATTTCTTTTCGACCAATTAGTGCTTAGAATAGTGTCATACACATACGCCTTTGGCAAATAATCCACAATTTCTATATGGCGCGCCATTTGATTTCCCTGATTAAATACTGTCACCCTAAATCCCAGCTTGTCTCCTGTAAGAACCGGCACATTAGATAGGCAGGTTTTACGCAATGCTAAATCATAAATTTCGTAATCGCTACATACCGTATCACGCTGATCATCGATACCATCATTATTGATATCCATAAGTGATTCATTAAATAATCCATTTCCGGCCTCATATTCTCCAAGAGCATTTTTCTTACATACATGATAAACTTGGTCTCCTGAACTTCCTGGATTCAGATCAATGTGACTTACTAAAGTAACAAAAATACTGTCCACAGAAAATGGATTTAATATTTTATTTGATGCAAGTGTCCAACCATTCGGACCAGGATTATTATTTAATAATAGATTTAATCCATTATTGATTCTGAATTCAGCGTGTTCTATTTCAAGATCATCATCAAAACTTGGTTTGTCTTTTAGATGATAAGTTCCTGGTAACCCTCCTTTGTTGATAACTCGAATTAAATAATTGGTTTCTACTCTATCGTCAATTAAATAATTTTGACTTAATAGTGTTTTTTCATGCGTCAAGTAAGGTAAATCAGAACAAACGGTATCCCGCCTTTCAGATCTAAAGTCATTATTTAAATCTATAAACCCTACGTTAAATAATCCTTCTCCTGATCTGGAAATTGATGGATTGACAAATCCACATGGTCTATAGGTATTATTACCTAAACTTTGAGTTTCTAAATCTAATTCAACATCAATACTCAATACAAAAGTATCTTTTTTACCTGCCATGATCGTTCTATTAGAAGCAATAATCCAACCATTTAATGGCACTGCATTACTGAGTATACCATTTAATCCTACATTAGATTGATAACTTGCGTTAGTAATCGTTATGTCATCATCAAAACCAGGTTTATCCAATAAATTATAATTCCCATCAGCACCTCCTGTATTTCTTACTATTAATTGATATTTAATATTGTGTAATTTGACACCCTTCTGAGTATTTCCTAGAAATATTTTTTCTAAGGTAATAAATGGAATATCTGTACAACTGGTATCTATCACATCGATGGAACCATTCGCATCGAAATCCAAAAGGGCTCTGTTAAATAATCCTTCACCCTTAGTAGAAAAATTAGAATTTGCGGATCCACATTTTGTATAGACATTATTTCCAGACGATTCAGAAGAAAAATCCAAAGAAATGTTGATGGTGAATAAAATGACATGAGACACACCTGGGCCAATACTCTGATTTGTAACCAAAGTCCATGGCCCTGACCCTGTTAATGCATTACCTCCCTTATTTGGAATATTCGTTGTGAAAAACGCTGCTCCGATTTTAACATCATCATCGAAACCCGGATCGTCAATTAAATTATAAGTACCAACTTCAGTACCTTCATTTTTTACTTCTATTCTGTATACAATATTGTAAGATGCATCAGATTGGATAGCATTCGATTGCAGTACTTTTTTTACAGTCAATCTTGGTATCGGACATGTAGTTGGTGTTGTAAATAAGGAATCTAAACAATTTTTATTATCAACATCTCTTATAATAATTTTATACTTCGATACTCCATCTGATTTGAAATCTGCATTTGGGCCTCCTTCACCAACCAATATAGGAGTTCCATATGGTTGTGTTCCAATAATTTTATTATTAACTACAACTTCATAATTATTACTTAATCCAGCCTCAGGATTAGAAGCATTAATGAGTACTGCAAAATAATCATCTTGAGTATTATATAATGTACCATTGTTGTTACATTCTGTTTGAAAAAATTGGTTGACACTCAATGCACAACAGTCAATGACTTTAAGTTTAAAATAACAGTATTGTCTTATTGTATCTCCGTTAACATTTACTCCAATAAAATAATAGGCTTCATAGGAATCTTGTAACCCTAAGGATGTTTTATCCAAAATTAGTTTTTGTAAATTCCCTTGAAGCGTATGAGTGGTTGAATCATACCATGCATAATAAACGAGATTAGGAACCGCATTAAACTCAACTTGTGATTCTCTATTTCCGCAAATACTAAAATCATTCATACAACACGGTGCTGGTTGATTAAATGCGTCATTAATTTGCAATAATACTGATGGATCATTGACATAATAAATTTTAATATTAACGTTTTGTGTGCCTTTGGTTTCTATATTGTTTAAAACAACTTGAATAGGGCCATCGGGTACTGCTGCGAATCTTCTTTTTTCACCTGTTGACAATTCCACGATAATATCTCCTATAGGACCATTGACGGCATTTATTGAAAGACTTAAATTAAAACTGTTCGTTATGGCATCACAAGAGCCCACATTCAAAACAGGATTTTCAAAATGCCCATCAATCAATGAATAAAATCCAAAATCAAATGAATGATCATTGGATCCATTGAGATTGGTTTGAAATGTTGAGACGATATCATTACCAATTATAATCGTCCCGTTATTGTCAATTTTTGGAAGATGTAAATAAGGAGAAACTGCCATTTTTACCAGGTAGGCTCCATTGGACATTTGACTGACATAATTAGGTATTCTGATGCTAAATGTATCACTCTCATTTAAATCCTTAATCCCATAAATAAAAGCATTCGGGTAATCATTCTGTGAGGGATTGTTATCGTTTGAAAAAATATAGTTACCATTTTTATTGGTAATTGCTGATGCTATAACTGTATTATTTTTTAGCAATTGTATCGATATGTTTGCTAGTGGTGGTTCAATAGGATCTTGAATACCATTTCTGTTGAGATCTTTCCACACATAATTTCCAATTTCAATAGGTGCGGGTTTAGATCGCACTTTCAAGTCTCCCAGTCCATTTGACTTTCCTAAAAAAAGTGTAAAATCTGGAGGAATGATTTGAAAACGCTTATTCCAATTACCATTTTTATTATCCAAATGCAATACACCATTACTAAAAAAACCATAGGGTGCCATAGCTGATGTAATCATATTGCCGTATCCAGGACTATAGGCCAAAGCACCGTTAGCACTTTCTGCCTCTAAAGTAGCACCATTTATATCTAAGGCATTATCACCGTGATAGTATTCACCTCCATCAGGTCCAAATCCAGTGTTTCTACCATCTGTTTGTATGACACCATCAGATGCATTTTGTTCGATTTCATATTTATGTGTTACAGAATTATAGGTACTTCGCAAAACGTCACCTAATGATATTACAGAGTAGGCAGGATGTCCCGAAGTATTTTCTTGATTAAATCCACCTTGCATTCCTAATCTATCCATGATTCCTACGACCATATGATCATCACCATCAAATTCGATGTCGCTCAAAATAGCCTGGGCATGATCACAGTATCCAAAATTACTTTGTTGCCATAGAGGATCCCATGTATCAACCCAAGGTAAAAAACTTGCTTTTATACCATAGGATTTATAATCCAAACTAAAACTCAATACATTTGAAAAAGTCTTGACTGCCGGATCAAATTCATAAACATTTGCATTAAGATCTGCAGTGGTGGCATTTAATCCAGAACCATCACAAACTACACCAACATAAAGTTTGCCCCGATGCATTTTTACGGCCCAGGGTCTATATGTACCACGGTTACAATTTGGATCAGGAATGGCAAATGAATCTACATCATTGATATCAGGTTGCTCAAATGGATTATTAATAAAAATAGAATATAATTTCTTAGTATACAAACTGATCAAATAAAGCGTTTTTCCATCTTCACTAATATCTATACCACCATAACCAATCTTACCAATATGACTAAATGCTAACGAATCAGCGGATAATAATGGAAAACTCGTTGGTAGATGCCTGGCTGTATTACTCAAAAAGGATCCACTTGGAATCCCTATGGTATTGAGATCCATTGAAAAAATGATACTGTCTTTTTTTCCTTGGATTAAATATAGTCCCCCATATCCTTTAGGTCCAATACCTGCATGACGTTTCAAAATAGCTGTCGTAAAAACGATATCTGTGTTTTTTTGGTGGGCTACACCCCAACATGCACCGATTTGTTTTCCAGTTGCTAATTTAGTTAGATTGTTAGCTGTTCCTCCTTGTGCTAGAGGTACAATATTATTGTAGTTCTGACCTCCATTGTTATAATCCCAATTTACGAATGCGTCAAAATCTTTGTTTATGGCAGTAGGGTCCTGAGGATTACCAATGACATAACACGGTGCAAATAATTCAGGATTCTTAGTATAATCCTGAGGATAATTCACTCCAAAAGATACGAACTCCTTATTCTGATAAATAAACTGAACAGAGGATTTAGACCCCACTCCAACAGTATTCACAGCGCCATCATAATCGAAGACCTTAGAATAATTAAATTCTATTCTGTAAGGTTGTGAAATTGAAGGATTTAATGTAAAATACCCTTTTGCGTTAGATGTTGTTAAAAGAATTGCCCCGGTCCGATCGGTCAAACGAACTTCAACGTTCTTTTCACCTGGTTCAAAATACTCTGCTGTAGAATCTCTTAGTCCATTGGCATTATAATCTCTAAAAACGATACCCGTTATCTGAGCCCTCAACATACTACATAATGCAAAAAAAATGAGTATGGTATACTTAAATTGTTTCATGGAATTGGAGTTAACTAGTACTCCACAAGCAAATTTGGTGCCAACAAGCCTGTTTTTAAAAATAATTAAAATAATAATATTATATTTATTGTATTGATTTTCAAACAAATATGAAATACATTAAAAATAAATTTAATGTATTTTGACAATAAAAAAATTAAAAAATTTCGTTCACTTTTAGGCCCTGAATCGCAATATTCTATTGAACCCTGGAACAAATTGGATAGAACATTTGAAAGTTAAAGTTCAAATATGAAATCACACAAAATTAAAATAAAGGTTTTTCTGATTCAGTGGTTGAATCTTTGTATAGCTAAGTATAATTTGGATCTAAAACCGGACATAATTAACCGGATTAACCGATGATCCATTATACCATAACTCAAAATGGAGGTGCGGGCCTTCCGTTAAAGTTCCAGTATTACCTATTATAGCGATCACTTCTCCAGCTTTAACATGTGCCCCAAATCTTTTCAACAAAGCCGAATTGTGCTTATATATAGATACAATATTATTATTGTGTTGTATTGCAATGGTATGGCCATTCTCAACACTCCAATCTGATTGAATAATAGATCCCGCTAGGGTCGCTTTGATCGGAGAATTGGCGGGAGCAATGACATCAATTCCATAATGCTCCTTTTCCGGTTTATATGCAGCACCTAAGGTGCCTCGAAGGGGTGTTACAAAATTGATTTCATTTAATGCCATAGCAAAATTGGGTTCTTTACGAATACTGATGTTGCGGTTGGGAAGTATGGCTTTTTGATTTGAACTATTATTATTGGTCTCAAAGGCAATTCTTAGTAGTGAATCTTCCTTAATTTTTTGTACCGGATTGGCCACCTCTTGTCTAATATTCACATCCTTGGTAGCTTCCTGGATGGATTCAGGATTTCCGGTTAACATGCGTCTGATACTTGCCATATAGGTATCCTGAGATCGAACTTCATTTTCCAAAGACTCAATTTTCCTTTCCAGAACGATATATTCACTTTGATTCTTCACATCTCCATACCCTGGGATATATTTTTTAAACGGTGTCAGGATGATTAATAAAAACAATAATATTCCTACAAAAACGACGATTGAACTAGCTAAAACATAGATATTCAATAAAGTAACTTTGTAGCTACCCAATTCCTCAAAAGTATCCTCATTGCGAAGAATAAACAAAAATCGCTTCGCCAAGTGATCTAATATTTGTTTTTTAAGCTTTTTCCAGTCAAATACCATTATTATTATTGCTATTTTTAAAATAAATTTGCCCCAAAATCGGTTATATACTGTCTTTATTAATATTGAATGATCTGAATTACATGAAAATATCTCAAAAATACATCTTTACTCTAATTATTGGACTAATTGCCTTAATATCCTGTGTTAGTCACAAAAAAAAGGGCGAAAGTTCTCGTTTAAGTAAATTCTATCACAACACTACGGCCAAATATAATGGTTACTTTAATGCCAACGAACTTCTTGGAGAGACTATTTTAAGATTAAACCAAAATCATAAAGACAATTATGCACAATTGTTGCCCATCTTTCCATACAATGCCGTTGAAAATGTAGATGCTGAAAAAAGTAATTTAGATAAAATCATCCAAAAAGCCTCTATTGATATAACCCTTCACAAAAAGAGCCGATGGGCTGATGATTGCTATTTGTTACTTTGTAAATCGCAATACTTAAAAAAAGACTATGAAACTGCAGAAAGTTCGTTTAAATATGTATTAGATGAATTCACACCCAACAATCTTTTTAATAAAGACAAGTCAAAAAAGACTTTAATTAAAGACAAAAAGAAAACGAGCGAGGATAAAAAGAAAGCAGAAAAAAAAGCTAAAGAGGCAGCTAAGAAAAAAGCTCAGGATAAAATAAAAGCCAGAGAAAAAGCTAAAAAACAAGCACTCAAAGATAAAAAAAATCATAAGACTCCAAACAAACCAACAGAAACTATAGAAACCATATCGGAACCTTTACCAAGTGTTGATAGAAAAGATAAAGAACCTAAATTAAATAATGTCGGCTCAAAACTTTTTCCACATACTCCAGCTTTTTGGGAAGCCACGATTTGGGCTGCAAAAAATTTAACAGAACGCGCAAAGTATTATGAATCAGAACAACTTCTAAGAAATATCGCGAAAGATCCCAATACACCGAAATCAATATATGGCGATTTGTATGCTACATTAGCCAATAATTTCGTTCGTCAAAAAAAATTCGATCAAGCGATAGAAGCATTAATTTTAGCGACTCAATATACCAAACCGAAAAAAACTAAAGCCAGGTATGCCTACATTTTAGGACAGTTATACCAACAAAACAGTAGGCCAATTGCATCAGATGAGTACTTTACTCAATGCACTAAATTGAGACCAAGCTATGATATGAATTTGCATGCAAAAATGAATCTATTATTAAATAAAGCTCAATCAGGTACACCATTAGAGGATGTCATCAGTCAACTCAATAAATTAAAAAAAGATTCCAAGAATACTGATTATGTTTCTGAAATTAATTTTACAATTGCTCAGATCTATTATAAAGAAAAAAAGCTTCCTGAAACAATTGATTACCTCAATGCTTCACTTTGGGATCCATCCGCAAAACCAAATCAAAAAGCTTCATCTTATCTGTTATTAGCAGAAATAAATTTTGAAAATCAAAATTATTTGAAATCAAAATATTATTACGACAGCACTTTACAATCACTTCCAAAAAATGATGAAAGAAAATCGCTGGTAAGCAAAATGAAGAACAATTTGGATGATATAGCCAAACAAATTGAAATCATTACTTTGCAAGATTCATTAATTAAAATTGGATCGCTATCGGTAAAAGAACGCAGAGCATTAGCTATTCAAATAAAAAATGAAGCCAAGGCTAAACTTGTAAAACCACAAATCGACCGTCAAGCCATGGAATTTAATCAGTTTCAGCCTTTTGGAGCTGACGGAGTGAATAACAAATTTGATGCTTTTCAGGATACCCGAAATGGCAATGCTCCAAATTCAGGTAATCCAAAAGCGAGTAACTTTTTTGCTTATGACCAACGAACTTTAAATCGAGGACGTGGTGAATTCGAACAAAATTGGGGCCAACGAACCTTAGAAGACCATTGGAGGAGGTCTAATAAAACTTCTTTCAATTTTGATATAGCCGCTACTGAAGAAACCACTGAGGAAACAAAAGATTCACTTGAAGCTGACTTAGCCAATATACTCAAAGACATACCCGATGATCCTAAAAAACTTGCTGAAGCCCATGGCAAAATTCAATCGGCAATGTTTCAATTAGGCGTATTGTATAGAGAAAAATTGGAAAACTTTCAAAAATCCAAAACAACTCACACGGATCTTTTAGAACGTTATCCCAAGACTGAGCGCAAACCAGATGTATTGTATTATTTATATTTAAATTGCTTAGATCTCAATGATCCTGGATGCGCTGCATCCTATACAGATAAAATCATTCGCGAGTTTCCTGAAACGAATTACGCAAAGTCGCTAAGTGATACGAATTATGTAAAAGCCTTAAGTGTGTCTGTTGATGTCATTGCAGATGGTTACCAAAAAGCTTATCAATCGTACAACAATCATCAATATGAACAGGCTTTTACCGAATTGCAAATTATTAAAACAAAAATGCCTCCAGGACATCCATTAATGCCTAAGGTAGCTTTGCTCAATGCTTTTTGCTCGGTATACAACAACCAAAATAAAGATGTATATATTAATGCACTCAAAGACGTTGTAGCGCAGTTCCCGGGGACTCCAGAAGAAATCAAAGCCAAGGAAATGATTCGATTTTTAAAAGGTGATCAAGATGCTTTTATTACAGTTACCAGTCAAGAAATCGAAAAAGCACAATTCAAAATGGAAGACGAAAACGTACATTTTGTTTTTGTTTTATTATTCGATCCACCAGCTAAGCAAACCGATAAGGCAAAAATTGCCATTTCTGATTATCACCAAAAATACCATAAACCGGAAAATTTAAAAATGTCCAGCCTTGAATTTGATGTTGAAAAAAACACCAGCCTTATACTGATTAGAAAATTTGACAATCGAAATCAAGCTATGAAGTATTACAATGGAGTTCAACGTAAATCCAATGAATTTATTCCGAATATAACTAACTATGAAATTTTTGCTGTAACGCAAAATAATTACAGAGAAATTCTCAGGCTCAAATCCGTAAAAGAATATCAGGCTTATTTCAATGAAAATTATTTAAACAAGAAAGGTTAATTCATTACATGATTTGAGTAATGGTGTAATAACTACTGAAATTCACGTTAAACTAGAGTTTCAAGTTTAATTTAAATCATCTAACAATGCATCAAGGGCATCAAAATCACAAATACCAGTGATTTCCTCGTGTCCGGGATCTACCATCCATCCAAGATTTCCATTAATTTCATGAAGATGATATGCATCTTTAACAAGAACAATTGCTACTTTTTTCTGCACATCACTCAATTGATCAAATTGTTCTTTTGTTTTCCTAAAAATAAACGGATTTTCTTCATGATCTACAAGATCAATTTGGTTTGGTCCGGATATCAAGAAAGAAGGTTTGATAAAAATGTCATCTAATATGCTGTAAGATTGATTGTGCAAGGTCTCTAAATGTTCTGTGAATCCAATGAGCTTAGGGCCTTCAATCCAATTGCGCAATTGATTGATAAAATATTCATTTTGAACAACATCTCTGCTATCCAAATCAATTCCAATATAATCCAAATCCCGAGCAGCTAAATAACGTGCAACAGTCAAATCTTGCACCGGGTAAGCAATAATTATTTTTTTCATGAAAACAAATTTAAGGTAGGATTAGGGTTTTTAATTTTAAACGTCATCCGGTGGTGTTGGGTAAATCCATGCATTAATATTGCAGATCTGTGTTCAGCAGTGGGATAACCCTTATTTTTTTTCCAATTATACCAAGGAAATTCATGATGAATTGTATTCATAAATTCATCACGATAGGTTTTGGCTAAAATTGAAGCAGCTGCTATACTTTGATACAGGGCGTCTCCTTTGATAATTGCCACTTGCGGTATTTCTAGATGAGGTATGGTTTTATTGCCATCTACCAAAACCAGGGCAGGTAAACAGGATAGTTGACTTACACTTAACAACATAGCCCTTAAACTAGCCTGCAAAATATTAATGAGATCTATTTCTCCAGGTCCAATGAATTGAACTGCATAAGAAAGCGCCTTATCTTCAATTTCAGGTCTTAATGCATCCCGCTGTTGTTCATTGAGTTGCTTACTATCATTGAGCCTTAGAATTGGTCGACCTGGATTTAGTATGACTGCTGCTGCGACTACGGGTCCGGCAAGACATCCACGACCAGCTTCATCACAACCCGCTTCACATGTAATATTTTTGTAATATGATTTTAAATTCACTTTATTATATCGGACAAATGACTATATTTGCCGTCGCAAAAGTAAAATATTTTTATGAGGTCTCAGTCAAGCTGGTTTTTCCTATTTCTATTATTTCCTTTTTTCATAAATAGTCAATCCCACAACCACAAAACTAAAATAAACCTTAACGGAAAAACGATACAAGACCTTCAAAAAACAGGAATTGCCTTTGATCATGGTACTTATATTCCGGGTGTTAGTTTTACTGGTATTTTTAGTCACGAAGAATTAGAAAAATTAAGCTCCCAAGGATTCCAAACTGAAATTATTCTGGACCAAATACTTTCTCCAAGACAATCTCCGGTATCCTGTGATCCTAAAATATCCAATACACCTAATTATCCACTTCCATTAAATTATCCATATGGATCCATGGGGGGATTTCCAACCCTTCAGGAAATGAATGAAAACCTGGACTTAATGCATGAATTATATCCTAAATTAATTTCCGAGAGAAAACCGATTGGAAATTTCAGGACTTTCAATAATCATACAATTGATGTTATAAAAATATCTGATAATCCGAATGTTTTAGAAGAAGACGAACCGGAGATCTTGTACACAGGATTGCACCACGCTCGAGAACCACTTAGTATGTCTCAGTTGTTGTATTATATGTGGTACTTATTAGAAAATTATGAATACAACCCTGAAATTCGAACACTGGTAGATTCAAGAGCATTGTATTTCGTGCCTTGTATAAATCCTGATGGATATGAATATAATGAGCAAACCAATCCTGATGGTGAAGGTTATTGGAGAAAAAACAGAAATCCTAATTTTGATGGGATAGGAAGTGATCTTAACAGAAATTACGGATACCAATGGGGATTTAACAATAATGGCTCATCCAATAATGGAACCTCTGATGTATTTAGAGGTGAAAGCTCTTTTTCAGAAGTAGAAACCAGAGCTATAAAATATTTGTGTGAACAACATGAATTTAAAATTGCATTGAATTACCATACATTCGGAAATCTACTTATTATACCTTGGGGTTACTCAAACGTATCCACACAAGATTCTTCACAGTTTAATGCATTAGCTCAATTATTTACACAACATAATCATTTCACTGTAGGTACATCATTTAATACTTTAAATTATGAGGTAAACGGTGTCTCTGATGATTGGATGTATGGTGACACTAAAACAAAAAATAAAATTTTTGCTTTTACACCTGAGGTTGGTCCTTCTTTTTGGCCGAATAGAGTTGATATTTTACCATTGAACAAATCAACTCAATTCATGAATGTCATGGCAGCCTGGAATGCAGGGGCATATGCTGACCTAGAAGATTTCTCACCCACTAACCTCAATACGGATGCAGGCACCTTGAATTTATTAGTCAAACGTTCAGGTATAGAAAATGCCACTATCAATATACTTTGTACATCTAATTTTTCAGGATTGGTTTTTGACACCAATCCGATAGATATGTATGTAGATGCCGGCAGCTCTAAAATGACGGACATCAATTATCACTTCAATTCGACTCCAAATATTGGAGACAGTATCGAATTGTCATTCAAAATTACCACCGGCAATTTTTCCAAAACTTTGGTTGTAAAAAAATTATATGTTGGCAAACCTATTTGGTCTGAATCATGTGAAAATATCAATCAATGGTATGCCCCAAGCAATAATCCATTTGTTTTATCAAATAAAAATTTTACATCTTCACCCAGTTCCTATACTGATAGCCCCGGCTCTAATTTAATTCCAAATAGAAAATACAAATTAAAAACGGTATTTCCAATCGACTTGACCCGTGCTAAAAATGCATACTTAAGTTTTAATGCGGCCTGGGATTTGGACATTGAAGGAGATTTTGCCCAAATTCAAGTATCTGCTGATGGAGATAATTTTGATCCTGTTTGTGGAAAATATTCGGTAGCAGGAGGCGCTTTTCAAGATTTAAATAATCCTGTTTATACTGGACTTCAAAAACAATGGGTCTCAGAATGGATCAATTTAGATAAATATAAAGGGAAGAGTATTTATCTTCAAATTATTATGAATACCAATCAGAGCGAATTCCCACATGATGGATTCTACATAGATGACATTAAGGTATTCTCAACATCGTTGACAAATAGCTCAGATTTAAATACTGAAATTATTAGTTTATATCCTCAACCTGCAAGACATCAAATTTTTATTCATACCCGTGGATCCATTGATTGTACCCGATTACAATTAGAAACACTTGATGGTAAAAGTGTAAGAGCAAATTGTCAAGGTTCATCAAATGAATATCGAATAGATGTATCGAATTTAAACAGTGGGGTTTATTGTCTTAAATATTATACCCAATCAGGTCATAGGGAAGTTCATAAAGTCATCATCCAATAATATTAACATGCAAGAATTATGGTCCAAACTCGAATTAGATAATAAAAATTCGGGAGCTTGGAGTGGTACAACTTCATACCACCCTACTGATTTTATTACTTCAATGTCTCCTGTTGATGGGAAAATCATTGGACATGTTGGCATTTGTCAACATTCAGATTATGATAACATAATCAACAGATCACAAGAAGCCTTTTCAGTATGGAGGAATATACCTGCACCAAAACGTGGAGATTTTGTCAGACAATTAGGAGATGAGCTCAGAAAGCACAAAGAACATCTTGGTCAATTGGTCTCTTATGAAATGGGCAAGAGTCTTCAAGAGGGACTTGGCGAAGTTCAAGAAATGATTGATATCTGTGATTATGCTGTAGGACTCAGCAGGCAGTTATATGGCTTGACGATGCACTCAGAAAGACCTGAACACAGAATGTATGAACAATGGCATCCACTTGGAATTGTAGGGATCATATCTGCATTCAATTTTCCTGTTGCCGTCTGGGCATGGAATGCTGCCCTGGCTTGGGTTTGCGGTAATGTTGTCCTATGGAAACCTTCTGAAAAAACACCACTTTGTTCTATCGCAGTTCAAAAAATAGTCAATCGAATCCTAAAAGCCAATGAGCTTCCAGACGGATTATGCAGCTTGGTAAATGGAGATTTTCACGTTGGTGAATGGCTGACCAAGGATACCCGAATTCCACTGATATCTGCTACTGGGTCCACTAAAATGGGTCGAGCTATTGGTGTAGAAGTAGCCAATCGTTTTGGAAAATCAATATTAGAACTTGGTGGTAACAATGCTATTATTATTACACCCAGTGCAGATCTTAAATTGGTCTTACCAGCTATCGTATTTGGTGCAGTTGGTACTGCAGGACAGCGATGCACTTCTACACGCAGATTAATTATACATCATTCGATATACCATGAAGTAAAACTAGTTTTATCTAAGGCTTACCAACAATTAAACATTGGGAATCCCTTGCTTGCTACTTCTCACTTAGGGCCACTTATTGATCAACATGCAGTTCAATTATATCTCAATAGTATTGAGGCTATAAAACAACAAGGCGGTCGATTTATTATAGAAGGTGGTGTGTTAGATGGTCCAGAGTATACAAGTGGATGTTATGTTAAACCATGTATTGCTGAAGTTGCGCATGATTTACCCATAGTTCATCATGAGACTTTTGCACCCATATTATATTTGATGACATACACCAACTTAGATGAAGCTATATCTATCCAAAATAGTGTACCTCAAGGTTTGTCTTCCGCTATAATGACTGAACATATGCGCGATGCGGAAATGTTTCTTTCAGCCTCAGGTTCTGACTGCGGTATTGCCAATGTCAATATTGGAACTTCCGGTGCAGAAATTGGAGGCGCATTCGGAGGAGAAAAAGAAACTGGTGGCGGTAGAGAATCAGGTTCCGATGCCTGGAAAGCATACATGAGACGACAAACAAATACCATTAGTTATAGCAAGAAACTAACTCTGGCTCAAGGCATAAGTTTTGATTTCTAAAATTATGAACCAAGTTTAACAGATCGGATAAGACCGGTTAATCTAGCACAAATCATATTATAAAATTTATTAATATCTTCTGAAACATTAAACAGTAAGATGGGTGGTAAAAACAGAACCATCCATAGTAAACTTTTAATGGTAACATTTATAGCAGCAGATACAAAACTATGGTCCTCTATGTGAACATTAATAAAACGTGTTAACCAATAGGTCAGACCTGAAGATACCAATATGATCCCAATGGCATAACCTGTGGAATTCGTAAATGGCTGAATTTTTAATTTTGCATAAATATAAATAAAACGGCTTGCATTGAATAAGATCAAACTTATAAATGCAGATACGGCCACACCTTTAATTCCGTAATGCAGGATAAAAAAATAGTTTGAAAAAATACAAAAGACAGACACGATCAACAAACTATATAAACTGAACCAATAGTATTTTGAATAAGCTATGATCTCAGAATTACAACCTGTCATCATATCAATAATTCGTCCGATACCCAAGAACAGAACAATATAAATAGCTTTATCATATCCTTGATTCTCAGGCAACAACTGAAGCAGATCATCAAAACTAATGAGTAATAAAACAAATATGAATGAGCCGATGATCATATTATTCAATGAAGTCTGTTGATAATATTTTAAGACTTCGTGCCATCTTTTAAACCGAATGGCCTTAGCAAGTAAAGGCGTGACAACAGCCATTATAGACAGATAAGGCACTGAAATAATACTAATGATGTAATATCCTATATTAAAGATGGCCACATCCTGTTGGCCATTAATACCTGCCAGCATTAAAGTATCAATGTAATTTACTATGGTCGAAAAAGAATTTCCAAGTATACCTACAAAACCAAAAATCAACATTTTTTTATAGACCCTTTTTGTGATCGGGCTCAATTTAAATTCAAACTTGAATTGCTGGATATATATCACATATCCCCAAATAAACAATGCAGCCATTCCGACCAACATGGCAAAAAGTATAAAATAAGTATTAAAGGAAATGAAATTAAACGCAAATAATAAAATCAAGATCGTATTTCCTAACCTTGGTAATATTTCTGCTACAGATCGAGGAATGATCGTTTTTAAATGCAAGGCGCAATAATTGGTTCCCAGGCCTGTAATTAAAGTAAAAAATGTAGTTAAATAAATTAAAAATAAATATTCTTTAAAGGGTGGACATTTCTCAAAAATGCTAAAGAATACAACATCCTGAAAAATAAATGTAATCCCTGTAGTCAGAAAAAATCCTGCCATGGGCAACAATAAAACGATGAATAAAAAATCCGTAGCGTTTCTTTTGGAGTAGATTGGAAAGAAACGATACATGATTGGAGTGGCTCCTAAATCTGAAAATATAGTTAACACATATGAAATGACAATGATGGTTCTGGTCATTCCTATTTGTTCCGGTGTAAAAAAACGCGGCATCAGAATGATCAGGTTAAGATACCCAATAAGCATTCCAAAGTAAATCAATATGGAAGAGCGCAAACTTTGCGAGCGTACTATACCCATGAAATATTATTAAGAACCACTCAATTAAAACTTAATCATTTTCAAAGTTAATCTCTATTTCTATTCAATTTATTTATAATAAAAAAGCTTACCTGAATGAGGTAAGCTTTTTTATTTTTCAAATACAAAGTATCAAGAATTTACTTAATCACACTGAACATTTTTGTTTTTGTTCCTTCTTGTGTAGAAACTCTGATAAAATATTCACCTGACGCCAAATTCAAAGTAGAAAGTGATATTGTTTGATTCAAAACACTCTTGTGAGGTTCGAAATTCAATACTTTACCATTCATATCGAATAATGTAATATTGGCATCAGTAGCTTTTCCAAATTTTACATTAAATTTTACTTCATTATTCTGAACTGGATTAGGTGATATGTTTAACACAGATTCATCTAACGGATGATCATCAGTTTTGGTTATTACACCAATAGACAATCTTAATACTGGTGCATCACCATCAGGCCAAGACTCTAACCAATATCCTTCATTATCGATTACAGGAACAGCAAAAGGATGTCCTTCATAATTTTTCTCTAAGCTAGCAGCGTGAAAATGCCAACTATCCGGATCATCACTTGGTTCTTCAGGATGTGAACATGTTAAAAAATATCTGGTATTTGCAGCAAGTTCTATATCAGTTCCCTGATCATTTTTCAAAGGAACTTGAAACAAGGTAAATGAAGACTCATTGGTTCCGGTAAAGGCTTGATTTGCTATAGCTTCTATTGAAGTACTGGCTAATCCTTTTTCTCTATCAAAATTTAAAAAATTAGGGCTCACTTCATCCTTGATTTTATAAAACCCAATATTGGTAGTATAACCATTAATGCTTGCTTTTCTTCCTACTGCAAAAGCCATTTCTACATTGGTCACTTTAAATCTGTCATTGTTCGTCCAACAATTTGGAGTTCTATATTGACTGGCAACTACAAATGCTGTTCTTTCATTAGCTCTTACACCTGTGCGAATGCCTGGTTCACGACTATAGCTATTTACTGTAATTTCAAATGAATCCGTTCTTACGTTATCATTTGGATTATAATCAGGAGTGTTTCCACCATTGAAAGTCCAACGAATGTAATACTTACCAAAATCCAAATTATTTGGGATAAAAGTCTTGTTGGTCTTAATGGTGATATTATCATCAGTAGGATCCATGTTAGCTACTTGCGTTTCATCAGTAAACAAAACGGTAGTTCTATCTTTATCCAGAATTTCAACTTTGAATAATGCATTTTTTTGAGCTGATTTTCCTAAATTACTAACCGTAGTTGAAAATTTGAACTCATCATTACAAATTTGTGATTTAGGTTGCGCATAAGTAAATGGGAAATAGTATGGGGTAATTAACGCTAAATCATTATCCGGTAGCTCAATTAAAGTTACATCATCAATTGTCCAAAAATATCCATCTCCTTCAAAAACAAATCGGAATTGCATTTTGGATTTAAGAGCTGCTGCAGAAGTGATGTCTACCACTCTCTTATTGTTTCTAAAAGTACCCGTACCATAACGTACTTCTTCATTAACCGGAAATGAAGTCCAGGTTTTTCCTTCATCAGAAGTCACCTCTATAGTACATGTAGAAGTGTAATTCTGATAATATTGGTAAAAAGCAAGAGATACACTGCTAAATGTAGAGCAATCAATAACCGGACTCACTAAAGCACCTTTGTGTGGTGCTGGTGCTGATCCATTACCGTCATTGTCTGCAATACCACCATTATCTAAAAAATCAGAATCAAATATCGCTGCACCATCTGCAGAACTCGGAGAAATAATGCTTCCTGACAAATCTGAATAATAACCCTTACTTGTACCGGATGCCGAATATGTCCAAAGTGCTTTACCTGCTGAAGAACCTAATTCTATTGTTGTCCAAGCTCCTAGGCCATTTGCAAAAGTAGAATTTGGGTCATTTGGTCCACCCCACAAAACAGCCTGTGCGCTAAGCTGAAAACCAACTAATACACTCATTAATAACAGTGTTCCTAATCTTTTCATATTTAAATTTTAACTATTTTTTATAAAGGTTTAAAGGTAACAAATTATTTAAAAACATAATAAGGTAAATATTATTTTAACTTATAACATAATATACTAATTTATAATATTATATATATTAGTATATTATGTTAAAATTATCAACATTATTTAGCAATAATAACTTTAGTAGCAGTTCTTTCGTTTTGACTAACGATTTTTAATAAATACACCCCGGCATCAATATTTTTAACGTCCACGGCATTCAATCCTTCAGTCAACAAACCCGTACTCATTTGTTTTCCCGAAAAATCTACCAATTCATAAGATTGAAGACCTGAACCCTTGATATTGATTAGATTATCCGTAGGATTAGGAAAAATGATCGTTGATTCACTATCATTTATTCTATTCCATAATTGATCTTCCTCTGAAGACAATCCATTATTGGGTATTTTTAATTTCTTCTTATTTGGTCTATCAGGGCAAAGTACCGGAGATACAACTTCAATATACTTGATTTTAGTAGTTGAATTTGTTCCGTTATTGTTCTTCACCGTAAGCTTAACGGTATATTTTCCTTGTTTTTTGAAGGTTACAGATGGATTCGCATCTTTTGAAACATTTGGTGTTCCACCTTCAAATTGCCAATCCCAGTCATTAACATCTATGGAAGAGGTATTCTGAAAATTCACATTAAACGGTGCACATCCTTTGAAAACATCTGAAGTAAAATTAACTTTAGGAATCAAATAGATTGCAACTCTTCTTTCTAAAGTATCAAAGCCGCAAAAGTTTTCAGTAATTAATTTTACAACGAACTCACCTTCAACACCATAGTTGTGACTTGGTGAAGGCAAGGTACTGGTCTTTCCGTCACCGAATTCCCAATAATATTTAGATGCTTTGATACTTTTATCTGTAAAAAAGCAAACAAATCCAGTGACATTGTTTTGGAAATCTGAGATGGGTCTATCTTCAACTTTTATAAACTCTGAACTGGTAAGAGAATCGGCTGAAAGTGAATTTTTTGCTACCAATTTAACATCAAATTTACCAACAGTGTTATATACTACTACAGGGTTTTTATCCGTACTTGTGGAAGGCGTTCCTCCAGGAAAAGTCCAAATAAAATCAGTAGCTGTTATCGTAGACGTATTTTCAAAATTTACTGTAAATGGAACACAACCGGTCTGTGTTTTAGTTTTAAAACTTGCGATTGGTCTAATTACAATGGTGATTGATTTCTTAATGACAGTATTTCCACAAGCGTTTGTAGCAGTATAGGTCACATCATAAATTCCATCTTTATAAGTATGTTTCGGATTGGCTTCAGAACTAAGACTACTTCCATCCCCAAAGTTCCATGTATGGGAAAGAGCATTAGTGGATTGATTTGTGAAATCAACATCAAAACCATTAATATTAACTAAGAAATCTGCAATCGGTAAACTATCAATGGTGATGTACATTTCTTTAGTTTCAGTAGCATTATATACTGATCCATTGACCGTCAATTTAACTTTATACACTCCTGGTTGAGTATAGGTAACTATAGGATTTTTAACAGCTGATCCATTAGGTGTTCCACCTGGAAAACTCCAAGTCCAATTGAGTACATTACTACTGGAAAGATCCTTGAAATGGATGGTTTTAGAAGCGCAACCCCAAGTGGTGTCAGCAGTAAAATCCGCAGTTGGGACTTTAGCGCATCTTATTTTCTTAACAATCGACTTGGTGCCGCATGCATTAGTTACCGTCAACGTTACATCATAAAAACCTTCTTTGGTATATTCATGAGTAACATATTCACCTTCTTCGATTGGACTACCATCTCCGAAATTCCATCTCCACACCTCGCCACGTAATGACTGATCAAAAAATTCGAAAACGCAATCTCTGAATGGATCACCATAAATAAAATTGGGGTCCGGAACATCGTTGGCATGTATGTATTGTAAAACAGTTAATTTGCTAGAACATCTTGGATTTTTAGCTTCAAGGGTCACATCATAATTCCCAGCTTTAGTGTAAACTACAATAGGGTCGACGTCTGTGGATGTGGCCGGTGTACCGCCGGGAAATTCCCATTTGTACATAGTTCCACCTGTGGTAAGGTTCTTAAACTGTACGGTTAATGGCACGCAACCAAAAGAATCCGGTTTAGCCATAAATTTAATATCCGGCAAAGGATTTACAGATTTACATTCAATTAAACACCCTGCTTGTAAAAATGAATAAGTTGCAATTGCTCTTTCAGCGTTAAGGTCCCAATCTATTGAACCTGTTGGGCCTGCATCCATTATATATCCACCAGATGAATGCGCAGCAGAAAAATTATGGCCTAAATTATGGGATTGAGAGTTTCGAGCAATGGCTGCTGCACCATAAAAGCTTGAAGAAACGTTAAATGGATTAGCCATGCAAACTGAAGACAAAAAAGCTTCACCTAAACCGGCAAATCTATTCGTCCATGCTGTTGCTACATTAAAAGGTCCTGTAAAAATGGTAGGTGCTACTGATTGAAAAGTGGATAACATAGAATTAAAATCTGTTGATGCAGAAAATGGATCTGAAGCAATATCCATCGGAACAAACATATCTGAAAGCAAAAAATAGTAATCAGTTCCAAGATCAACAGTCTCCCAATCTGTCAATACCAAATTCAAATAAGCAATCATTGAAGCCTGAGCCCCAGGTACTCCACCTTGTTGATTTACAAAACGAAAATCACACGCTAAGGAAATTGATAATTCAAAACAAGTACCATTTCGAGAAGCAATGTCTACATTTTGTGTTGGAACATTTTCTTTTTTGAATTGACTGGATTGTTCTGATGCGCATTTAAAACCTTCTGATATGATAACATCTGAAGTTTTATAAAGCATAAGATTACCATCTAAATTGGTTTGGCCCCCAATCACAGTTGGTTCCAGATAAAACACATCTTTTCCTATTTGGTAAACGATTAAGATATATTGATCAGCAATGGTCATTGATGCAAAACCACCATTAGCGTCTAACACATTACCTCTAAAGGTTCTGATCGATGGATTAATTACTTCGGAAGGACTGTTTGGATGAAGGTTGGTTCTCAACCTAGCTGTTGGTTTAATTAAATTATATTCAATAAAATCCATAGTTACCTTGCGATCTGAAAGGGCAAGTTCAAACTTAATTACAGGTTTGTTGATTTGCTGAATTGCCGCCTGAACGGAAGCAATGTCGACATGGTATTCTTCACATTTTCTGAACTTGAGTCCAAGTTCCGGATTGTTTTCTAATCTTTGAGTGGTAATGGTTATGTCCTGCGCATGCAGTCCTAGAACCATTAATACAAAACTTAGGAGTACGTAAAATTTCTTCATATTTATACAAGTATTTAATTTCAATGAATGACAAATGTAAGGATAAAATAGATCATTTATTAACAATTGGTATATAAATCCTAGGCTATTTCAAAAATTTAACATTTTAAATTTCATTAAACCTTATAGATAAATTTGCTAAAAGCTTGGAACATGAACTAAGCACTCCCCTATCAAATCAATAGTTGATTTTACTTTTATTACAGTCATCTTAAGCTAAATTTTTCATAAACAAGTTGAAAAATATCAAATTACAAAAATGTCACACTCTTCGCTCTCCTATTTGCTGACGCCACATGGCATAGTACAAACCTTTTTCGACAAGTAATTGATCATGATTATTGGATTCCACAACTTTGCCTTTTTCTAAAACAAATATTCGATCTGCGTGCATTACAGTGCTCAATCGGTGCGCAATTAGAATTGTTATTTGCTCTTTCAATGAAGATATTTCTCTAATTGTAGAACTCACTTCTTCTTCAGTTAATGAATCCAACGAAGAAGTAGCCTCATCGAAAATCAATATATTGGGTTTGCGCAATAATGCTCTAGCTATCGACAATCGTTGTTTTTCACCACCTGATAATTTCAACCCGCCCTCGCCGATCATAGCGTCCAATCCTTTGTCGGCTCGTTGAATGAGATTGGTGCAACTCGCTTTATTCAAAACATCCATTAAATCAGCATCTGTGGCTTGTGGATTAACAAAAAGTAAATTTTCGCGAATGGTGCCAGAGAATAATTGAGTATCCTGAGTTACAAATCCAATTTGATTGCGCAATTCTTCAAAGTTGATTAAATGCTCATCCGTTCCGTTAAAAGATATACTTCCTTCCAAGGGTCGGTACAATCCTACTAACAGTTTCATCAGGGTAGATTTACCGCTTCCTGACGGACCAACAAAAGCTACGGTCTCACCTTGTTTTACATCAAAACTAATTCCATCGATGGCTTTATGACTGGAACTTCTATGTTGAAAAGCTACATTTTTAAATTGTAATGTTTTGATCTCACCTAAATGCACGGGTAAAAGCGGCATAGATTCAGGGGTTTTTTGCATTAAAAGGTGGAAATTATTCAGTGATGCTTCCGCTTCCCGATAAGATAAAATGACATTGCCAATTTCCTGTAATGGCCCAAATACAAAAAAGGAAAAAATCTGCATCGTGACTAACTGACCCGCATTCATGTGGTCTTTAAAAATCAAATACATCAGAACAAACATAATCACTTGCCTTAAAGTATTGACTACAGTGCCTTGGATAAAACTTATGCTTCGAAGGCGCTTCACTTTGGTCAATTCCAAACCTAATATTTTGTACGTATTCTTATTCAATCGCTCGACTTCCTGAGTCGTCAAGCCTAAACTTTTTACCAACTCAATATTGCGAAGTGATTCTGTCGTACTACCTGCCAGCGCTGTTGTTTGACCAACAATAATTTTTTGAATTCGCTTAATTTTTTTGCTTAAAACATTAGTTATAAATGTTAATAATAACATCCCAAAAAAATACGCAATCGGTATGCTCCAATGTATGTACAAAGAAGCATAGGTCATGACAAAAATGATACCTACCAATACACCAAAAAGTATATTGATAAAATTATTAATTAATTTCTCTACATCTGTACGAACTTTTTGTAAAACGCTTAAAGTCTCACCGCTTCTTTGATCTTCAAATTCAGCGTAGGGCAATTTCATGGCATGTTGTAATCCATCCGTAAATACCCGTGCACCAAATTTCTGCACCACCACATTCAAAAAATAATCTTGAAAGTTCTTAGCGATACGACTGATCATCGCAACCGAAACAGAACACAACAACAAAAAAATGACACCAGGTGACGACCATGAAAAGGCATAAAAAAAGCTATCTGAAGAGGAACCTCCAGGATTAGTCGCATGTTGGTTGGCGAGATTTATAATTTTTCCAAAAATAATAGGATCACACAATGAGAAACCTGTATTGATCGCGGCAAGTATTAAGGTAATGAATATTAAACCCTGATAAGGTTTTAAATAATGAAATAATATTTTCATATTGGGCAAACATCAATCTAAAAAGAATGTTTAGCCTTAGTGAAAAGACTTTAAAGAATTTGACCTGAGCTTGCATAAAATCATTGGATCAAATGTCTGGATGGACATCCTATTTTAATCTATTGCCAGTTGAAGCAACCCTAATTCGTAAAAATTCGTACATTGGACTATCTTTATACGCCATCATGAAAAACCACAATTTCTGGACACAGCTTCCCTTTCTCTTATTATTTTCTTTCTCGTGTATTGGTCAGCCTATGATTTGTGGTAATCCGGCATTGATGACGCCGACCTGTCAAGAAGCTTGTATTATTTGTGATATCGATGGATTCACAGGGCGCAACTCCAGTTTTCTAAAAGGAGTGGCACCTCCGGGATTTTGTACCGGAACTGTCCATAATATTCAGTGGATAGCCTTTATAGCAGGTACTGTTGATTTAACTTTGGAGGTTACAGTTTCCAATTGCAATAGTGGTGCTGGGCTTGAAATTGGAATTTACAAAAGCAATGATTGTAAAACCTTTCAATTGGTTTCAGAATGTGATGGAGACGTAAGAGAAAATACTACTAGGATATTTAAAAATACGGTCCCGCTGATTGTAGGTCAACATTATTACTTCGTGATCGATGGGAATATGGCTGACATGTGCGATTATTATGTACACGTTACCAAAGGCTCAACCAAAGTTGCACCATTAACAGTAAGTGGTGATATATTTGGTGACTTTAATGTGTGTCAGGGAGGAACCTATACGTTTAAACGTGAAGGTGTATCTGGGGCTATTATTTACACCTGGACTATAGATGGTAAATATTATGGTTCCGGAGATTCAGTGAGCATTGCAGCAAATAGCAGTGGTGAATTTCAATTGTGCGTGGTAGCCTCCAATGCATGTAGTGAAGCTCTGCCCACTTGCAAAACCATCCAAGTCCTTCCCACTAAAAAAACCTTATTACAGCCCAATATATGTTCCGGTGATTGTTATTCTGTGGATACTTTTAATTTTTGCAAAACCGGAATTTATAACATCCACTTGCTTGCTGACAATGGATGTGACAGCACTGTTAATCTAGAATTGAAGGTAAATCCTTTGGATACAACTACGTTTTCTATCAACCTTTGTCAAGGAGATACCTTGCGATTAGCCAATAAAATATATACCACCAGTGGACTTTATGAGCATCATTTAAATAACTTTCTTGGATGCGACAGTCTTTTGAAGATTAACATAAACATGATACAATGCAATCTTCAAAGTACACCCCAAATCATCCCCATCAGATGTTTTGGTGAATCCAATGGTAGTATTATTATCTCGGTCAATAACGGAACACCGCCATTTCATTATACCATCGAAAAAATTGATGATTCTAATTATCTGGGATCTGGAAATTTACTCCAGTTAAATCAATCCGACACGATTAAAAATCTTACCGCCGGACTATACTCTATAAAAATAGAAGATAATTTCGGAAATATTAAATTGATCCAAGCTGTAGTCAATGAGCCCCCAATATTACAAAGCAAATTGGTATCCAAGGATTACCAAGGTTATCAAATAAAATGTGCCGGAGATCAATCCGGTCAGATTATAGCACTAACGAACGGAGGTCAAGGAAACTATCATTACCAATGGTCTAATGGGAGTGTGACCAATTCCATTCAAAATCTTTCAACCGGTATTTATGATATAACGATTACAGACGATAATGGCTGTGACATAAAAGACCACATTGAGTTGATTGAGCCCAAACCTTTAAAACTTTCCTTAAAAAGCCTACCACCCAATTGTTCAGGACCAGAAACCGGGAGTATCCAAATCGAATCTTTATCAGGTGGGGTTCAACCCTATGCTATTTTTTTAGATGGTGTGAATAAAGATTCTGTGCGTACATACAATTCATTGGGTGAAGGAAAATACCAATTTACACTTCGAGATGAAAATGGATGTGAAGTATACGACTCTATTGAATTAATTGCGGCTATTATCCCAAGCATTACTATGGATCTGGAACGAGAAATACAACTCGGAGACAGTACCGTATTATTCTTTAAAACCACAACAAATCTGGATCGAATAGTTTGGGTTAAGGCTGATCACTTATCTTGCGATACTTGTGCTAATCCCACGGCATCTCCCGTTAATAATACAACCTACAAAGTGACCGTTTATTCCAAAGATGGTTGCAGTACTGAAGCCTACATTACGGTCATCGTTATTAAAGACAAACGGATATTTGCTCCCAATGTTTTTTCACCGAACGGGGATCATATTAATGATGCTTTTACTATTTTTGGAACCAGTTCCCTTAAATCCATCAAGCGCTTACAAATTTATGATCGTTGGGGTGGTTTGGTTTTTGATAAAAAAGACTTAGTACCTAGTGACCCCTTTTCAGGATGGGATGGAACCATACAATCTCAATTAGCCCTTCCTGGAGTATATGTTTGGTATGCTGAAGGTTTATTTCTGGATGATGAAGTTGTGAAAGCGCATGGTGATTTAACTCTAGTCAGATAAAGGATTGATCGACACCAATAGAAGGAGACAAAATTTTAATCAAATATAAATCACAATTTAGAACTAAACCTTTAAGTTGGTGTTGTGTATTTTAACTAAAAACACATAATATGCCATTTGTATTACCTGAGTTAACTTATCCCGTAAATGCTTTGGAACCTCATATAGATTCCCGCACTATGGAAATCCATCACGGAAAACACCATGCTGCCTATACCAATAATTTGAACAATGCGATAAAAGATACACCATTGGATAACATGTCCATTGAAGACCTACTGAGCCAATTGGACATGAATAATATGCTGGTTAGAAATAACGGAGGAGGTTATTACAATCACTGTTTGTTTTGGGAATTGATGTCTCCCCATGGTGGTGGCGAACCTTCCGGTGAATTAGCAGAAGCCATTGAAGAAACATTCGGTTCTTTTGCTACTTTCAAAGAAAAATTTGCAGCAGCTGCGACTACCCGTTTCGGATCAGGCTGGGCATGGTTGTGTGTACATCCGGGTGGAAAACTAGAGATCTGCTCTACACCCAATCAGGACAATACGCTAATGCCAAATGTTGGCTGTGGCGGGATGCCTGTACTGGGTATAGATGTATGGGAACATGCTTATTATCTATTGTATCAGAATAGAAGACCCGATTATATCAATGGATTTTTCAATGTAATTAATTGGGAAACTGTTGCTAAACGATATCACAAATTCAAATAGTAATTTAAGTTATATCTAAAAAATAATGGCTGCTGATTTCGAGGCAGCCTTTTTTATTCTTATGAAAAAAAAGATCCTTTTTGAATTGTGTGCTGCGGATATCAGATCTGTAGAAATAGCGGATCATCATGCTGTTGATGCTATTGAATTATGTCAGGACTTAAATCATGGTGGCATTACACCTTCTTATTCCCATATAAAATGCGCGCGAAAAATCTTCGGAAAAGAATTGGCCATACTCATCAGACCTCGTTTGGGACATTTTGTGTACAACCCAATGGAGAAACAATTAATGCTCGAAGACATTCGTGTAGCCATTGATCTGGGTGCAGATGCTTTAGTTGTTGGTGCGCTTACTGATACCAATGAAATTGATGTTGCATTTATGGAAGAAATCATTGCAAATTCAATGGGCATTACCTTATGTTTTCATAGAGCATTTGATATGGTTGCTGATCCATTTCATAGTCTAAATCACTTAATGGAATTAAAAATAGATCGATTGCTGACCTCAGGTCAACATAAAACGGCATGGGAAGGGAGAGAGATGCTCAAACAATTAATAGACACGTATGAAGATAAAATTAGGATCATGCCTGGATGTGGAATCCATACCAAAAACGTACAAGCCATCATCAATGATACCGGAGCTCAAAGGGTGCATGCATCCTTAAAACAAAAATCCATTCAACATTCAAGCACACTGGCGCTTGGCCAAGAGGAGCTGGTAGATGAAAATGAATTGATAGAAATGCTGAAACTCATAAAGTCTTAAGGTCTTCAATCTACCAATTACTCCAAGGCAATTGAATTGAATTAACTTGAACTTACAATCATATTTATTACCATTAATTAAAAATTAGTATTATATTTATCCATTCTTAAACATTAAAACCAAAAATTATGGATGTTACTACATTAGTTGTTACGCTTTTGATTGGTGCTGTTTCGGGTTGGATTGCCGGACAAATCAAAGATGGTTTCGGATTTGGTCTCTTGGGCAATATTGTATTAGGCATTATCGGTGCTTTTGTTGGGTCATGGTTGTTCGGTGTTTTGAACATTCATCTTGCTTCTGGAATTGTTGGAACGATCATTACTTCAGTGTGTGGTGCCTTGTTGGTTTTGGTTATTATCGGCTTGGTTAAGAAGGCATAGTACTTAAGATATTAGAGTATCAAAGACCAATTTGCTTAGGCTAAAGGCTACATTAATAATTCTAGGATAAATTCAAAATTATACTCAATCTTATGGTTGGGGTATATTTTTACATGGAAACTTTCTCTTCCTGTGTAATCGAATCTATGGCAGAATTTTATTGCTATAAAACTACAATGAATAGAAATTGTCAGACTCTACCATTAGATTGGATAAAAAGAAAATAATTTATTTAATTTTAAATGTAATCAAAAGTTGAAGTGACTATTTTATTCCATATGCTATTAAAAAAGATTGTATTCATAAAATTTTAACACATTTATTTTAGGTGTATTTTACAGACAGATGAAAGCCTGTTTTTCTTATTAAAATAGATTCAGTTATACTTGTTAATAATTATAATTAACATGAATCTTTCTTAATATTAAATTATGATGAATTAATTAAAAATGGGATATCTTTGCCATTCATAAAGAATAACAATGACAAGTTATTATCAATTTTTATCCAAAGAAATTCTATCTAAAAAGTTAAAGCGGGAAGATTTTCATTGTTTTTGTTTTGGGATTATTCTATTGAAAAAATAGACACTGAATTACACAAAAATTTCATTATTGAACGAGTTATCAGTAGAGGTTTACTGGAAGATTTCTATTATTTACAACAATTATATAGTAAAGAAGAAATCATTGCAGCATTGAAAAAAAGCAAAGTGCTGGACCCTAAAACCGTGCATTTTTGCAGTCATTTTTATAATATACCTATAACTGAATTGAATGCTTCACCTTACTACAGTTGATAAGACCACATACAATCTTCTGCAAGAAATTATTAAAACGTCATTTATTAAAAACAATTTCGGTCTGGCTTGTGGAACTTCATTGGCATTGCAAATAGGACACAGAACATCAGTAGATCTAGATTTCTTTTGTCCTTATGAATTTAATGTAAAAGAGTTAGAAATTATTTTAGAAACAAGTCAAGTATATCAATTTCAATATACTGAGAACAACAGCAGAATGCTTTTTGGATTTATTAACCAAATAAAGTGTGATTTTATTCATGATCCAGCAAGACTTTTAGAGCCCTTTAAAACCATGGATGGAGTTAACTATTATAGTATCGCGGATATAGCGGCGATGAAATTACATACTGTTTGTGGCATAGGTAAAAAGAAAGATTTTTTTGATGTTTATGTTTTATTAAAAAAATATAGTTGGAGAACATTACTTCAATGGTTTATCCAAAAATATGATGCACATCAATTATATATCTTATCACGTAGTATCTTGTATTTTGAAGATGCAGAAAACGATCCAGACATTCAAGGGCATTCACCTTATAATCAAAATTGGATAGAAATAAAAAAGTGCATCACTGATACCTGCAAATAAAATTGAAATTAAATTCTAACAATTTAATGTGTTAAAACTTTAAGCCAAAAATAATATTTAAAATTACAAATATTATTTTTGTCAATATCTAAACAAAATTTAATAGCACGTATTACTATAAGTTTTCAATGCTGCTATGAATAAATAAACTCAGCTCACATGTAACTTCAATTAAATCTGCAAGTCTTATTTTACATAAAATATTTTATTGATGACACCTTCTGTGATATGCACTTTGTCTTTATCATCAGAATCTTCAGTTGCATAAAATTGAAAGGTTCCACTTATGGTTTGATTTACCGAGTCAATTTGGGTTATAATTAATTTATTGACATTCTTATCTGTTTGAATTTGGGTACTATAGCTTTTGCCGGTAGACGGCACTAAGTAGGTACCATCATCTGATGCAAAACTTATTAAATCATAAGTTCCAATTTGTGTTCCTTGGAATGATACTCCTACAATGGTTCCATCACTAGAAGTTCCACTCAAGAGATAAATTCCAAAAGCATTTAATCCTGATGCAACTTTGGAATTCCAAGCTTTACCATCCACTTTACAAGTAATGGATCCAACTGTGGTGGGTACATTTTCGTTTTTATCATCCTTGTTGCATTGAGATAAAGTGAATAATGCAAGAATGGGTAATAAGATTTTTAAGACATTTTTCATAAGGGTTAAGTATTAGATTAAAAAATAAATGATATCGACCATTCAAAGATAAAAATATTTTGTAAATTATTAAAATAACTTCAATGATTATTCCATGAAATGAAATAAATAATTATAATGCTACAAATTTTACTGCCGTTTAAACAAGGAATACCCGTTGGATTCATCCACCTGCAGGTATGTCGAATCTGTCATGGCCTCTGAATTTCGACACAAATAAAAAGTACGCTGTGGAAATGATTTCGCATCAAGACTAACAGAACCGTATCTCATAAAGTAGGCATGGAGGCCCCAGTCTTCTTTTAACTCGGGTTCCATATCAATTATAGTTCTCGGTGGAATGCTTTTAGAAAACTGGTAAATCATCGTTAGCTTCGCCTCATCTCGACCAAAAGTTTGGCTTTTGTATACGGTAAAACCAAGAGCACCTATGCATAGCGATAGCGCAATAATGCGCAATGCTCTTGTAAATGCCTCGCGATCCATGATGTATTTATAAACTTGGGATGCTACAGGAACGAGCAATATGGAATAACCCATAGCGAAAAATGGAAAAGCAGGGACAATGTAATAACTGCTCTGTTTCATACTGATCATTATGGGAATCACACCGGATAAACCCAGCGCAATAAATGCCACAGCCGTTCTGAGGTATGGCTTAAATACAAGAAGCGTTTTTGACTTGATATAAAAAACACCGATACCGATGATAAGTATTACAAAATTGATAATGGATTCATTAAAAAAATCTTTGATAATTCGAAACCTGTTATTCACCGTAATCACATCAGATAGACTATGCAATACCTGAAACTGGAAATACATGCCCAGACCATTTAGCGAATCGGGAACAATCCAAAACAGTAAGGCCAGAAAACCAACAAACCCCATAAAAATAGCACCTATATCGATGAAAGCCCGGGACCAGGTTTCCTTATGCATAATAGCCCAAAACCACAGGGGTGCACTTAGAATAAAAAAAGCTACCAAACCCTTGGAAAGAAACCCAAAAATCAAAGCGAAACTGGCCAGTAAAATATATAAGGCTCTTCTTTCCGTTAAACTTTTCAAATAAAAAAATACTGAAGCACACAAAAATACACTCATCGTGTTTTCGAGCATATTATTGGAATACGACCATGACACTTTAGGAAATAGCAACCATAACAATAAGGGCACCCACGCCAAAGTCCAGGCTTGTCCCAATTGTCTCCATATCAGGACGATCATTAATCCAGTTAGAATGGCTGTAAAAAAAGAAAAACAGCGTTCTACGTAAATACTCGAACCAAAGACAAAATGCAAATAACCTTCAAGCCATAAGGCCAGGGGCGGATGTTCATAAAATTCAGGGTAAAGGGTTGCTGTATAATACAATTTCCAAAAGCTACCCAGACCTTCTGCCAGATTATTAGATATGGCCGCATAGGTGACTCCATCTAAAAACATCCCGTCGGCAAACAAATGGGGACCAACTAACAGTATAAACAAGCCACCAACAAAATAAAAGAAATATGAGGATTTATGACCCATTGTGGCGGATTGGTTGCTTGTTCAGGATTAATTAGCTCAAATCTAGACGATTTTTATTGAATGCATCCATTTTTGAACTAAAATTTTAAAAGTACTGACTTTCGTGCTCCAAAACCAAATAAATAAGGGTAATGGATCATTATTTTAGCGCTTTACCGGCGCACAATAAATTTATTTTGTCCATAAAAGGCCTCTTTTTCAAGCTTTTATAAAAAAAAGATGAAAATAAATTTGAAAATAAGACCGTACTTGACTTACCTTTGCCCCGCTTTATAAAAAAGCAGTTTTAAAACATTTAAAATTATTACCATTGAATACGTTAAGTTACAGAACAAGCCACACACGTCCTGAGGATGTGGTTCGCAAGTGGTTCGTGATCGATGCGGAGAACCTGGTGTTAGGTCGCATGTCATCACATATAGCCAGTATATTACGTGGCAAACACCGTCCGGATTATACGCCTCATGTGGATTGTGGGGATTATATCATTGTTATCAATGCCGAAAAAGTACGTTTTACCGGCAAAAAATTAGATGACAAGACTTATTTAACCTATAGCGGTTATCCTGGAGGTCAGAAATCAGCTACACCTCGTGAGTTATTAGCACGTATCCCAACCAGAGTTGTTGAGACCGCTGTTAGAAAGATGTTGCCTAAGAATAAATTAGGTGATGCTATGTATAAAAAATTATTTGTTTACGCAGGTTCTGAGCACTTTCATCAAGCTCAAAAGCCTGAAGTTATAAATCTATAATCCCCTATGGAAATAATCAATGCAGTAGGAAGACGTAAAGCGGCAGTAGCTCGTGTATATCTTACCAAATCCAGTGGCGACACTCCAACCGTGTTAATCAATAACCGACAATTGGCAGAATACTTTCCAATTAAAGATATCGCACAAAAAGTACTAGACCCTATGATGACTGTCGAAGGTGGTGCTGGATACAATGTTAAAATCTCTGTTGACGGAGGCGGTCTTAAAGGACAAGCAGAAGCTATACGAATGGCGATTTCCAGAGCTCTATGTAAAATCAACGTAGATTTCAGAGGACCTTTGAAAGAGAAAAAATTCTTAACCAGAGATTCCCGAGAAGTAGAACGTAAGAAATTCGGTAAGCGTAAAGCCCGTCGTTCTTCTCAATTTAGCAAGCGTTAATTTCATTACCACATTAATCAAGAAATCATGGAAAAACCATCATATAATCAAATGTTAGATGCAGGCGTTCATTTTGGTCACTTAAAGAAAAAGTGGAATCCAAAAATGCGTCCTTTCATCTTCAAAGAACATAAAGGCGTTCACTTAATAGACTTAAATCGTACTTCCGATAGTCTTGAGAAAGCTGGCCAAGCTATCAAACAGATCGCCAAGTCTGGTAAGAAGATCATGTTCGTAGCTACTAAAAAACAAGCCAGAGATATCGTATCAACGATCGCTCAAAGTGTCAACATGCCTTTCGTAACCGATCGTTGGTTGGGAGGAATGATGACCAACTTTACTACGATCCGTCGTTCTGTTAAAAAAATGAACAACATCGAAAGAATGCTTACCGATGTGAACGTTACCAATATCACTAAAAAAGAACGATTAACTTTAAGTCGTGAACGCACCAAAATGGATCGCGTATTAGGTGGTATCGCTAACTTAAACAGATTGCCATCAGCGATATTCGTTGTTGACATTATGCATGAACATCTTGCTATTCAGGAAGCAGAAAAATTAGGTGTAAGAACATTCGCTATGGTGGATACCAATTCGGATCCAAATAAAGTGGACTTCCCTATTCCTTCCAATGATGATTCTTCTAAATCTATTGCTTTAATTACAGCATATATAGCAGAAGCCATCAAAGAAGGTCTTGCAGAAAGAGGCGCAGAAGCTGTTCCTGAAAATTAATTAACCGGGTACTTTTTTTATACATAAAAATAAATTTAAATGAGTGTTACATTATCTGCTACAGATGTAAAAAACCTTAGAGACGCTACAGGTGCAGGCATGATGGATTGTAAAGCAGCATTAACAGAAGCTGAAGGCGATTTTGAAAAAGCCATAGAAGTATTGCGCAAGAGAGGACAGAAATTATCCATAAAAAGAGCTGATCGCGATGCCAAAGAAGGTGCTGTTATCGCTATGGTTAATGCCGACAAAACAAAAGGTATCGTTATCAAACTTTCTTCAGAAACAGATTTTGTTTCTAAGAATGAAGATTTTATCAATAACGCTAAAAAAATCGCTGAAATAGCATTGAATACATTCCCTGCTACTTTGGAAGATCTTAAAAATCAAACATTCGAAGGGAATGTAACCATCGGAGATAAAACCACCGATTTAGTTGCTGCCATCGGAGAGAAAATAGAAGTAGCTAACTATGAAAGATTAGAAGCCCCTCAGGTGGAATTCTATATTCATATGGGCAATAAAGCCGGTGTATTGATAGGCTTGAATAAACGTGGAGAAGAATTCACAGAAGCTGGTCGAGATGCTGCTATGCAAGTAGCTGCAATGAAACCTGTAGCTTTAGATAAAGATCAAGTAGATTCTACTGTTATTGCTAAGGAGATCGAAATCGGAATGGAACAAGCACGAGCTGAAGGTAAACCTGAAGCTATGTTGGAAAAAATTGCAATGGGTAAATTAGAGCGTTTCTACAAAGACAGCACTTTATTGAATCAGCAGTTTGTAAAAGACGGAAGTCACACGATTAGTAGTTATCTAAAATCGAAGGATAAAGATTTAACCATAACAGGGTTCAAACACGTTATGTTAGGATAAAAAAAATTAGAAAGAAAAAGCGGATGATTTATCATTCGCTTTTTTTTTGCTCATATATTTGATTTTCATTCCACATCTTAGTTTTCCATATTATAAAATATCAATCCATGCTTAAATTCAAACGTATCTTATTAAAACTTAGCGGTGAATCGTTGATGGGTGAACAACAATTTGGAATAGATCCTGAGATGCTCGTCAATTATGCCAATCAAATAAAAAATATCGTCGCAGAAGGTATTGAAGTAGCAGTAGTCATCGGAGGTGGAAATATTTTTCGAGGGATGAATGGTAAGAATTCCAGTATCGAAAGAGTACAAGGTGATTATATGGGGATGCTAGCTACCGTGATCAATGGCATGGCATTACAAAGTGCATTGGAATCAGCAGGAGTATTCACCCGACTCATTTCAGCTATAGAAATGCGCCAGATCGCAGAACCCTACATCAGACGCAGAGCGATACGCCATTTAGAAAAAGGACGGGTTCTGATTTTTTCTGCAGGAACCGGAAATCCATATTTTACGACAGATTCCGCTGCCGCTCTTCGCGCCAGTGAAATTAATGCGGATGCTATACTCAAAGGAACCCGTGTGGAAGGCATTTATGATCACGATCCCGAGAAAAATCCCAATGCTAAAAAATTCGATGTGCTGAGTTTTGATCAAGTCATCGGAATGGATCTCAAAGTTATGGACATGACTGCATTCACTATATGTAAAGAAAATAATATCCCTATCATTGTATTCAATATTAATGATGAATCGAATCTGATCGGAATCATTCAGGGTAAAAAAATAGGAACCGTAGTGTCATAATTAAACATGGCACTCAGTAGTCTCATATCTTATTTATGGTGTATTAGGTCTTCATTCCCCTACTGGGACTTTTGTTTTGTTGGCTAAAGCCAAGTTACCAAACAATTCAATTCATAAAAAATGTATTAGATTTGTTGACAATTTTATCGAAACTATAAAATAAAAAAAAATGGGACATTTGAATTGGTTGGCCATCATTATCGCATCGTTATCAGCATTTGTTGTGGGTTATTTCTGGTATGGTCCAGCTCTGTTTGGAAAAACCTGGCAACGTGAAAATGGGCTTAGTGATGAAACCCTAAAGCAATCCAACATGGCTCAAGTATATGGTTCTGCATTGGGTCTTACATTTATGTTTTGTGTTTTATTATCCCTTAATATGATCACTTCCGATAAATCCGGTATGGCAGATGGTATAAAACATGGGATATATATCGGTGCTGGATTCGTAGGCACTAGCATTGGGATCAATTATTTATTTGCGCGAAAATCGTTCCGGTTATTTCTTATCGATGCCGGTTATTTTGTGGTGACGGCGGCGATTATGGGGGCGATTATAGGGTCGTGGGGGTATTAATTTGTAAATATGCTATTGGCTAACGCCCATTGTTGATGGGCTAACACCCATCGCTGATGGGCTAACACCCATCGCTGATGGGCTAACACCCATCGCTGATATACTACGCCCCTTCAGGGCTATACCATACAATATTTAATCCCATATATATCGTTCATCATACTCAATAGTATTTTTTTCAAGATATAGTCTGTATTCTTCTTGAAATGTTTGGTTTTTGTGGTGTTCATGTTGATTTTTAATGTAAGTTTTTACGATATCAATATCTCTTGGATTTACTGAGAAAGCGCCATACCCATCTTGCCAATAAAAGTTTTTCAAGGATACGTCTTTTGTTTTCATCCATTTAGATGAATGGGATTTTATTTTTTCCACAAGTTTTATGAGCGCTATTTTTTTTGATAACATACAGAGTATATGAATATGATCAACATAACCTCCGACTATAATTACATGTGATTCCAACGCATTGCACAGTCCCCCAATATATGCATAAAGTTCTTTATCGAAAGGAGCTTGTATGTTAGGCAGCCTATGTTTTGTACTAAAAACGATGTGTAAATAATTTTTTACAAGTGATTGTCCCATATAACTTAGTTTAAACCATTTCAATCTGAAATGCTATAAGCCAAAGTTAATAATCAGAACGATTAACGAATTGTGTTTGAAAAAAATACTGCAGACTAATTATATCTGCGTTTAAGGAACCATTCATTGTCGTTCAATCTAAATCCAAGATTGATTTTGAAATAATTTTCTTTGATGAATTGGTCTAGGGTGGTTTTACCTATTTCAAATCCAAGGTGTACCATGGCGGTCTGACGTTGGAACACAAAAGGCATGCCTACCCCGAACGTAATTCCTATGTTGTTAAGATTTTTGTCGTTGTTGGTTAGATATCCTGATCGGTAGAATGCGCCCAAACGATATTGATTTCGTTTCAGAAATTTACCATATCCTGTAGCATCCGGACGTATCCATCCACCTATGGATAATCCGATTACATTAGCTAAGGTGCCTTTGGCATTTTCATATAAATCAACAGCGTCCCAATTCTCAAATAATACATCTCCGAATAAGGCTGATTTTTCTTTGTGGTTGTAATACACACCTGCTTGAATGGTAAGCGGAAGATCCGCAGTACTTTTTTGATCGGTGATTAATAGAATGGTGTCTATATCACTCGAGGTTAGATTTAATTTGGTACGGTGTAGGGAATTGTTTTTATAATTCAACTTAGAAGGTACACCAACCTGTAATCCGAATTGTAGTACTTTTTCGCGGGCTGATTTTTCTTTTTTCATTTGAACAGTATTGAGCACTTTTTTATAAAGAAAACCAAGTCCGGCATTTACACCTGTAGCATGATATTGGTCGTCTAAATAATTGGTGGCACTCTCCGTCAAATCATCGAAGGAATAGACTTGTTCGAAACGAGTATTGCCGAATAGGTATCCCAAATTGATACCCACTCCTAAATTTTTGTATCGATATCCGAATCCAAGGGTAAACTTATTAATTCCCCCACTCCCGTCTAAGGTCCTTGAAGTCTTTCCAAAACTTACTGAGCTATCAGAAACCACATAATGATAACCGGTCGATGTATATGGACTTAAACCAAAACTCAGACCATAGGATCTTTTGTATTCTTTGCGATCTAATAATTCATTAATGGTATTGCGAAGTGGTATGCCCAATTGGATATGATTCAAATTCCCGGACCAGTCATAGGCTCTGTGATTCTTATAATCTTGTACGTCCTTATACTTACCATTAAAACCAATCTCAGCATCGGTAATTTTTAAAAAACCTAAAGATGCGGCATTGATAAAATTAAAATCTTCTTCACTACTATATGCTATTCCTGCATGTCCGATTTGTGAAGAAAAAGGAGATTCATTTCTTGTTAGGTCTCCTATTCCAAATCTAGACAAGGGTGAAAATTCAATATTTTGTGCAAAGGTTTTGGATAAGATCAAAACCGAAAAAAAACATAAACTAATATACCTCATTGTTTGATAAGAATTTGATTAAGGCCTGTCAAGACCAAATTTGGTGCTGTAAAAATGGTTCTTTTTATTTGATTTCCCAAAAAAACCGCATCACCACCAGCTATAACGCATTTTAATGAACTGTATTTTGATAAGAGGTGATCCATGTATGCATTTATTTCAAATGTAATTCCCCGAATCACACCTTGTTGTAATGCATCTCTGGTGTTTTGTCCAAAGATATGGTCTGATGACCATTGGTGCTCATCTACCAAAGGAAGCCTGGACGTAAATTGATGCATGGCCTGCCAACGCATGTGCATCCCAGGAGCAATATTGCCACCTTCAAATCCACCATCGACCGTAAGCTTATCATAAGTAATGCAGGTGCCGGCATTGATGATCAATACATTCGATTCGGGATATAAATGTGCCGCACCACAAGCTGCAGCTATACGATCCGGACCAAGGGTGTCTGATGAATGATAGTTGATATGGATGGGCAATGGAAGACTTGAATCTAAAATCAAGGGCTGAGTTAAAGATATGATGCGTCTGACACGTTCATCCTGTGTTGAAACTACTGTAGATAGTAAGCTGCGATCGTATTGAATTGAGGCCAACCACAATTCAAGCTGATCTAATTCTGTATGTAAAAACCTGTGTAATGATAAGAGTTCATGGTGCTCGAACAGTGCGCACTTAATCCTTGAATTACCTATATCTATAACCAGATTCAAAATAAAACTTAATGTTTAAAATGTCTGATACCAGATAATACCATGGCCACCTGAAGTTCATCAGCCTTGGTAATACTCTTACCATCATTGACCGAACCTCCTGGCTGGATAATCGCTTTAATGCCTGCCGCAGCAGCTATTTCTACACAATCCGGAAATGGGAAGAAAGCTTCTGAGGCCATAACACTACCGGCAGGATCGAAGCCCATCTTACGTGATTTATCAATGGCCTGGATGGCTGCATCGATGCGCGAAGTCTGACCACAACCCATACCTATTAATTGGCTATTTTTAATGAGCGTGATGGCATTTGATTTAAGATGCTTAACGATGCGTTCTGCAAAAATCAAATCTCGTTTTTGGTCTTCTGTCGGAACTAAATGAGTCACTACTTTGATGTGATCCATATCCAATGCCATCTGATCCATTTCCTGATGTAAGATACCATTAATGGCTGTCCTGGAAGATATTTTTCGAAGCGGTAATTGTTTTAATCTCAGGAGAATTCTGTTTTTCTTGGCGCTTAACAACTGTATCGCTTCTGGTTCGAAATCCGGTGCGATTAATACTTCATAGAATAAACCATCGATTTCTTTAGCCGTATTCAGATCCAAGATTTTATTACAAATCAATATACCACCGAATGCTGAAATGGGATCCCCTGCCAGTGCATCTTTCCACGCTGTAATTAATTCACTTCTAACCGCAAGTCCGCATACATTAGTATGCTTCAATACCGCAAAGCATGGATCTCCCTGATAAAATTCCTCCATAACCAACAATGCCGCATCAACATCGAGAATATTATTGTATGATAATTCTTTACCTTGTAAAATATCGAATACCTCTTTTAAGTCACCTTCAAACCAAGCTTTCTGGTGTGGATTTTCACCGTAACGCAAGGGTACTTGACTTTTCTCGCCACCAAAATAATTAAAGATGGCGTGATCGTAAGAACTGCTGACCCGAAATGCCTGACGGGCTAATTCCTTGCGGTGTGCTAACTGACTGATACCATTATTTTGAAGTATGGTGGTCAAATCTCCGTACATTTCTTTAGCAGCAATTACGACGATATCGTTAAAGTTTTTTGCTGCTGCACGAATGAGGGAAATCCCACCGATGTCGATTTTCTCTATAATTTCGGCATCTTCATCGGTATTTCTCAAGGTCTCTTCGAATGGATATAAATCCACCAAGACCAGATCAATTAATGGAATATGATAATGTACCAACTGACTGAGGTGTTCATCTGTCCGCATGGCCAATATCCCACCGAATATTTTGGGGTGCAGGGTCTTCACCCGACCGCCTAGAATGGATGGATAATCTGTTATGGTTTCTACCCCGATGACCGGAACTCCCAATTGTTCTATAAAGGATTGTGTGCCTCCTGTGGAATAAATAACAATACCTAATTCATGCATTAAACGAACGATGGGTTCGAGGCCATCTTTATTGTAAACAGAAATGAGTGCTGAGTTGATACGAATAGCTTCCATGGGTATGAATTTGGCAGCGCAAAAGTACTTACAATAAGTGTCTTATAAATCAAATAGAGTGTTAACGAAAATCGGAATCAATGATTCAGATAAATCAAATATCCCAAGTGAAGACTCAATGCTTTGTTGGATAAAAAGGGCTGGAGTTTATCTTTATTCAGATTAACCAAACCTCGTTGACCACGGCCGTCGATAAAAAACTGACCACGATCGAATTCAAAGCATACGCCCACCCCACCGTGAATACCATAATCCAGAGTCTCCAAATAATCTTCTTTAAAGTCAAGCTTTTCATCCACAGATGTATAATTACCATTGATCAAACTATTCAGTTGATATCTACCTCCAAAACCATAAGCCGTATACCATCCTCCAAATGCAAAGAAATGGGGATTCAGGGCACCAAACTGGACCCTAACCATGAGGGGCCATTCTACGTAATTGAGATGGTAAGTCTCATCATAATATTCCGTCTGATTAAAACTAGTCAGGTGTGCTCCTTTCTGGATCCATGAAAGTTCAGTCTGAAACGACCACATATCACTCCACTTATACAAGAGGGGAATTCCAATAGAAAACCCCTTGGTGTATTCTAAATCCAGATCGATATTATTCTTCGAATGAAAGGAAGCAAGACTTAAGCCTGTTCGCAATCCAATGGCTAATTCCTGAGCGTTAATATTACCTCCCAGAATGCTTAGAGCACTAGTAATAATCAACAATAATAAGGGTCTTAACATAATCGTGTTATTAAAAATTCAATTGATAAAACTACGGAACTTTTTGGATTATCATGAAAGAAAATAGAAGTTTTGGTGATTTTGGGAGCGGTGAATTATAAAATGATTCTTTCATGTGGACTTATATAATGATTGATTTCAAGTGGACCTGAACGACAAACTGATGCAGTTCTTTTGAAGGGTGTTAATCTTTGAATTTCGCTGCCTCGTTATTGAATTGGTATAGAAATTTTAGGATTTATTTGTTAACCTGTATAGCTATTTTAGTACAAGACCATTTTATCAGAAAAAAATATCCTTATATTAATGGATTATATAGATATTTACAAACCTATGTGATGGATATTCAAAGGTCAGGGTTGTGGAACATATATTGAGAGGTTCGTTCAATAGCTATTTCGTAATAAAGTAGAAGATACAAAAGTGAATCCTCATGCAAAAGTTCACACCCTTCACCATAGTTGTGTTTCGCAAGGATTGGAGCAAGGGACTGATCTTAGTGAAATACAACATTTATTAGGTCATGTATCTTTATAAATCTAAGAAACCTATCGATACTTTATTAATGTTATCAAAAAAAATCATTAACACAATTGATAATTAAATATTTAAAAATGAATCATTTAATCACCAAAATATATAAGATATGTTCACGAAACTCACAGATTGTATTTCGTAAGCGAAATGTTAATGTCAATTATATAATTTTTAAAGAATGAAAAAATACAAGTATATTTTAAAGATAATATTAGTAATGATTGCACCAAACTTAATTGGGCAAGACAATTCTAACCAAAACATATCCTGCAAAGTATTAGCTGATTCTGGTAATATTGAAGCCATTAAATTTCAAGTATTTTTAATTGATACAATGTATAAATTATCCTTTGCTGAGAATTCAACACAAAAAGAAATAACTACTATGTATAAGTCAAATTTAGTTGACACATTTATAACATTATCATATCTATATGTTCCAGAAAATGCTATTCTGATATATTATAAATTTATTGATTTTGTTTGGCAAAACACACTTTTGATTAAAGAAATTCAATTATTAGATTCTTTAAAAATAGAAGCTACGCATTTTTTTAGCCCAGATGGAAATACTATTGCTATTAATATTAAAGTATTGAAAAATTATTATAGTGTGCCTTCAAAATTTGTTGTCGAAGATTATTGGGAATACTTTAAAGCGGATTTTAATCTTGTTGATGAGGAAAGTACAACTTTGAATAAGAATTATGAAATTGATCTAGTTAGTGAAATTAAAAAATCGTATAAGGTCAATAAATTTAAGAATAGCGAATATTATATTAAATATATTAATACAAACAGCCATTAACATTATACTTGCGAACAAACCGCCAAATTTCATAAATTTTCACTATTGGCTTTTAATGAAAATATTTCTTACTTTTGGTTTTGGTGCAAGTGGCGGCACGTCGCAAGTACCTCTCCGTTATGTGATATTAAAGCTATATTAAAAATAATTATATTATTTACACTTATATTTACAAGTTGTAAAAAAGCGAATAAATCATTTGATGAAATCCATCTTTCAACTTATACAGATAGTTCGTATATTCAACTATTTGTAACTAACGATTCAATAATAATATTACAATTAGAACGTGGTGAATGTGATGCTTATATGGGATGTGAATACGGGCCCAAATATTATGCCCAAACTTCAATATCAAAACAAATATTTAAATTAATCAATGAACATGTTCAAACCATACTGTCAGATACCTTTGAACTTGAAGGAATAATAATAACACATGCTTCAAAATCCAATTTAAGTATTTTTTACAAAGATACTTTAGTTAAGAGGTTTAACTATTATGGATCTGAATCAAATAGTAGTGATATTGTAGAAATCAAAAATAAATTGCTCAAATTAATTAATGATTCGGAAAGAATTAATCTCAAAATCTCAGAAAGACTTATAGATAATTCTGACCTAGTGAGTGTAGATTCATTTAGAATAACTAAATTAAAACCAGTTATAAATGAAGAATTTAAAGGCAAGTATGTAAACTATATTAGTAATAATGAAATAAGAATGATAACACAGAAGGGTCAAATTGACACCATCATTCAAAGCATTCAAAATCTCAAAATACTGGATACAACAGATATAAAAGCATTTAATAAGTTTATCCCCAAATATGAACTTGATTTTTATAGGAATGGCTTAATTTGTTTTGAGTTAGAAACTGATTTAGTTATTATGCCTTATTCGTGGCTTCAGGTACTTAAAGTAGATAGTTTTTTAATCAAAAATATAATTAACCTTAAAAAACAAATGGTTGATTGAAACAAACCAATTCGGTCTCATCTTGAAAGAAAGTAGTAAATTTTAACTTCATATGCTTAAAAGCAAAAACAATCTAAAATGAACGGTCTAAATCAATCTCAAATTGTTTATACACAACTCACAAGCTTAAATCCATTCACTTTCGAGTGACAGGATATTCAAGGCAATTCCCAAACTGACCCACATCTATTGTAACATATATTCAATAAATCAGGTCTGCTAGAATAATATTTCTTCGAATACAAGAATAATACGATTCCTTTGATTCATGAAACCAGTAATAATGACACCTGAGGAAGGCATCAAGCAATATTTTAAAGCACATTTTAAACATTCTATGAAAACATATTTTTATTCTTTTATCTTATTAACATCCTCTTTTAGTGCCATAGCACAGGAAAATAAGCCTTTTACCATTGGATTTGAAAAAAGCTTCGTATCAAAAATATTAAATCAAGAGCGTAAAGTTTGGATTCATATTCCAAACAGCAATGGAGGAAATACCGGCAATGAGCCATATCCGGTCATTTATTTATTAGATGGAGATGAAAATTTTAATGATATCGTTAGTATAACTGAATTCATGAGTAAGACTGGGCTCTGTCCGCCGATGATTGTAGTCGGCATCCTTCATCCTTCCAGAATGACGGATCTCACTTTTGGCACAGATAAGGAAACTCCCGGTATTGTCGGTAAAGGCGAAAAATTCATGCTCTATGTCGAAAAAGAATTGATGCCATACATCGAATCCAATTATCCAACAGCTTCCTATAAGATTTTCATAGGTCATTCCGTTGGCGGACTCACGGTTGTGAATACTTTAATGTATAATCCAGAATTATTCAATGCCTATGTCTCTCTTGATGGTGCATTATGGTGGAACAATCAACACATCGTAACCGAAGCAAAGATGATTTTAGCAAACAAAAATTATAACGGGAAAACTTTGTTCATGGCATTGGCAAACCGATTGGAAAGAGGCATGGATACGCTTGAAGTTCAAAAAGATACTACTGAGGGTACTGAACTCATTCGCAGCAATCTCGAATTCATCAAAGATATTTTCAAAAACAAAACAAATCAATTGCGATTCCAACATAAATATTATGAAAATGATGATCACAGTTCGGTTCGATTGATCGGTGAGTATGATGCCCTTCGTTTTATCTTTGATTATTACAAACTTAAAATTTATAATAGTGAATTAGAAGATCCGAATTTTAAATTGGATTCTTTATTCATAACACACTATCATGAGGTCTCTGAGCGAATAGGCTATCTCATTACACCAGATGAAAATCAGGTTAATGGTCTTGGATACTATATGATGAGTCAAAAACAATTTATTAAGGCAGAAGCATTGTTTAAATTAAATATTTCAAACTACCCCGAAACAGCTAATTGTTATGATGGATTGGGAGATTTGTATCTGGCAAAAGGGGAACCATTAAATGCTATAGAAAGTTTCAAAAAAACGTTGTCCCTGAAGTTCATTCCTGAGACCAAACTAAAACTTGAAAAGCTATTGAACGAAAAGAAATAAGGAACTCAATAATCTGAACAGGCTTAGTACATCCTGTTGACGACCATTTCGGCGAACGGAAATCTACTTAGAATTGTTGCATCGATGATTTTGAATAAACTTGCTGCCAACTTATTAAATCGCCTGAGGACCTCCTAAGCGCAAAAAATGTAACGCCCAATAACAAGAGTTTGATTCAAAAAGACCAATTCGGTGTTCATTTCGAAAAATGTCGTAAATTTGGGGGCATGTAGGCAAATGCAATACCCAACTAAAATAGACTACCTGCATCAATCTTAAAATCGATATATGCAGTGACGATAGACGCATAACCATAATATTTTAAAAAAAAAAATTAAAACAAAACATTGGAAGATAAACAAGACAAGCCAAAAATTCTTAAAAATAAATATATACCAACTGCTGAATTTTATAGCCAAATCATTGACAGCTTACAGGACTATTCGATTTTTACGTTAGACAAAGAATTCATCATAAATAGTTGGAGTTCTGGCTCTACAAAAATATTTGGTTACGAAACGGAGGAAGATATTGGAGAGCCTTTCGATTTAATATTTACGGACGAGGATTTGAAAAAAGGTGTTCCAAAAAAAGAAATTGAAACAGCTTTAAAAGAAGGCAGAGCAACCGATAATAGATGGCACATTGCTAAAGACAAGAGCCTGTTTTACGCCTACGGTTTAGTTTTTCCACTTATCGGTTTAGAAGGAGAGTTATTGGGCTACGTTAAAATTTTACGTGACTTAACAGATAGGAAACAATCGGAAGATGCAATAAAAAAATATGTAAGAGAACTAGAAGAACTTAATACACATAAGGAGAGTGTTCTGGCAATACTTTCACACGACTTAAGAAGTCCATTATCCGCTATTATTGGCACCACAAAATATTTGAAAGAAAATTTTCATAAAATGAAGCCTGATGCTGTTCAGGAAATGCTTGACTTACTCTATAAATCATCAACTGATGAACTAGAGATGTTAGACTATTTGGTTGAATGGGCAAGAATCAAATATGCAGCGGAGGTATTTTCACCGACAAAAATAAATCTAACAGAATACATTAATAAAGTTTTTGAAACATTAAATGAAACTGCTTCAATAAACACAATAAATCTTCATAACGAAATTGAAGAGAATACATCAGTATTTGCAGATGGTAAAATGTTAATTTCCATAATTCAAAACATCGTTTCAAATGCTATAAAACACTTGGAAAAAGGAGGTAAAATAACAGTTTCAGCAAAAAGCAAAGACGACAAAATTATTGTTCAGATTAAGGATACTGGAATTGGAATGTCTAAAGAAATAATGGCTAAACTTTTTACGCCACAAATAAAAACTCTTACTGAAACAAGAAAAAAGGATAAGGGTGCAGGAATTGGATTATTATTAGTAAAAGGATTTTTAGAAAAAAACGGCGGTGAAATATGGGTAGAAAGTATTGAAGGTGAAGGTTCATCTTTTTATTTTACATTACCTATTGAGAAACCATTATATAAAATAGGTAGTTCAGAAGAAATTATGTTTGACGAAAGTGCTTAATACAAATACTGGTAAGAAATTGAAAATAGACACAGCTTTCACTAGCATATTTGCAATAGACGGAGTTTAGTGCTCCGCATTAATGGTTGCAACATGGCACATCATCAACACCGCCAGTCAGCCAGAATCATTTTCATTTAATTTTTTCTGGTAATGACAAATTAATTTTTAATTTTGGCGGTAAATATTTGGCAGTGTTACTTCAATGTAAAGGCTGGTATAACCATTATTAGTGATAACTTTAACCAATAATCAAACCTTTTAAACATTTCAAAAAATATAAAAATGAATCAATTAATAGTTCTTGGAATGATTGTTATTAGTCTAACAACAGCATGTTCCAATTCAAGTTCATCCAATAGTTCTGACAAGTTAATCAACCAAAACTCTGCAAAAAAGGACACAAGCAATACCCTCAACCATAAGATAACTCAAAAAATAACACCCTCACTTTGGGTTGAAACAACAGATGCGAAAGCAGTAGTAGATTATTACCTTTCTATTTTCAAAGATGGTAAACTTAAAGACCATCGCAAATATAAAAATCCACCAGAAGCAGGAGGAGGAGACTTTGAAACTGCCATTATGGAAATAAATGGGATAGAATTTAATATTTTAGCTGCAGGCCCTTACTTCAAGTTTAATGAATCTGTTTCATTTGTTATCAATTGCAAAGACCAAGCAGAAGTAGACTATTATTGGAGTGCATTAACTGCTAATGGTGGACAAGAAAGCTCTTGTGGTTGGTGCAAAGACAAATATGGTTTGTCCTGGCAAGTGGTGCCTGTTGAATATTTCGACCTAATAAACAGCGAAGACCCAAAAGTTAGAGATAAGGCCATGCAGAATACGCTGAAGCAGAAAAAGATCATTCTTTCAGAACTAAAATAAGCCGCAATTATTGGCTAAAGATGCCACGGGCATGGAATGTATAATGGTCAATGGTTAATGGTTAATGGTTAATGGTTAATGGTTAATGGTTAATGGTTAATGGTTAATGGTTAATGGTTAATGGTTAATGGTTAATGGTTAATGGTTAATGGTTAATGGTTAATGGTTAATGGTTACATACCGCCACTAATACAAACCCCAAACCGGTAGTTGAATCTGTCAACCAACTTTCTGTTTGATATTTTATAAATAACTAAGTAGGAATAAAATATAAATTAAGTGTATATTATCCTACTTATTTATTGATTTGTAAAAAATAAATTATGTTTTGAAGTTGCAATTTTGTGCTGTAAGAATTTAATATTGTGATTTCATGCAACTTTAATAAATTTAATACTATGATAATAATGGCCTTTCTTTATTTTTCATTGTCACCGTTAACGAAATGGGTGAAATAAGAGAGATGGAAACAAAAAGATATATGGGCGAGGATGGTTTAGAGACCTGGGTCATAAAAACTTCTAATTATAAGTCCATGAACCATATTCGGGTACCAACATCTTTTGATGTTTTAAGGAGATTAGAACAGGGAGCTTATAGTTATGCAAAATTCAATATCACCGAAATTGAATACAATGTATCTAAAAAATTCTAACATGGCAGCTTGGTATCACAACATTAAATACGGGCCATAAGCTTTGCAGACTTTGTAGCAATTCTAACCTATATTTTTATTGATCTTTTGTATATTTACCGAGTTTTTGGTTCTTCAATTCCTACATAGGAATAAGTCCCAAAAAGTATCGGGTATTGTTATGTTCGTGTTTCAATTTAAACAAGTAAACAAAAAATAAAAGAGAGATCATTATGAGTAAAATAATCTTTGATAGTGGAATATCACTGGATGGTTTTTTCGCAGGCAACAACAGAGGCCCTAAAAATCCTATGGGAGGCGTTTCAGGACAAATTCATTCATGGATGTTTAATCAGAAAGCATTTTGGGATCACCTGGGATTGGAAGGAGGAAAAGAAGACAGTGCTGACGGAAAATACATTAGAGAGACCATAGCAAGAACGGGAGCATACATTATGGGCAAACGCATGTTTGAGGAAGGCGAAGCCAGTTGGCCAAATGATCTATACAAAGCTGACGTATATGTATTAACACACACTAAAAGAGAACCCTGGGTTCAAAAAGGCTCAACAACTTTTTATTTTATCAATGATGGAATAGAAAGTGCTTTGGATAAGGCGAGACAATCTGCAAATGGAAGGGATATTAGAATTCAAGGCGGCGCCAACATTATTCAACAATTTCTAAATGCCGGACTAGTGGATGAATTTTTTATTCACATAGCTCCAGTTTTTTTAGGAAGTGGCATCCGATTATTTGAAGGTATTGATAAAGACAAATATGACTTACAAATAACAGAAGTTATTCCATCAGACTTGACAACGCATATAAAATATAAACTGATAAAAAAATAAAAATCACGCACCTGTAAGATTTGAAAAGCATCGTGTTGCTTATATACTAAATTTGACCATTGAAATTCGGGAGCACCTATTTACAGAATCGAATAGATGTACTTTAAATTCACATACTTTACAAAACTTCAAACTTGACTCTCATTGGAAAACAACAACACCATCATAAACTAGGATCACAATGAAAAGAAACATAATCTCCTTCACACTGTCCATCTTGACTTGGATAGCATGCAACGATAATAAAAAAGAACCTACAACCCATTTGTCCAATTCTACAACAGAAAAAATAGAAATGAAAAGCGGATATTCTGAAGTGAACGGACTTAACATGTATTATGAAATTTATGGAGAAGGAAAACCAATCGTATTAATTCACGGTGGCGGTTCAACCATACAAAGTAGTTTTGAGAAACTCATTCCATTGCTTTCAAAAAACAGAAAGGTCATTGCTGTTGAATCACAAGCTCACGGACGGACTAACGACCGAAATGCAGACCTAAGTTTTGAACAGGATGCGGATGATATTGCAACGCTTCTTAAAAACTTAAACATAGATAAAGCTGACTTTTTGGGTTTTAGCAACGGCGGGACAACAACTTTGCAAATTGCCATTAGACATGCGGAAATCATTGACAAAATGATTTTAGCTTCTCCACTTGCCAAGCGCAGCGGAGTTCCTGATTGGTTTTGGGGTTTTATGTCGCAAGCCAAATTGGAAAATATGCCTGAACAACTAAAAGCAGCTTATAAACGTGTTGCAGCAGACACAAATGGATTACAAATAATGCACGACAGAGATGCAAAACGTATGGTCAATTTTAAAGACATTCCAGACGAACCCATCAAAAAGATAAATGCACCTACTTTAATTATTATTGGCGACAAAGATGTCATTAATCCAGAACATGCACTTGAACTTCATAGACAAATAGCGAATTCTGAATTGGCGATCATTCCAGGAGGGCATGGACAATATATTGGTGAAATAACTACACTAACACCTGACTTTAAAGAAAGTGAGCTTGCAGTTCCTATGATTGAAAAATTTCTGAACAAAAAACCTGAAAAAAAATAATGCTAGTAACCATCAAAAGAAAACTATGGACTGTCATTACAGATTTTGTAATAGACAGGATGAGGTATAATCTTTTAACATTTTGTACTTATCGTACTGTTGTAAAAGTTGATTCAAATAAGACAGGTCACCAAAACCAGTCCGAACGCAATACCCGAAATCGATCTAAGCAATTTTAGCGTTCGGTCATTACTGATAGACAGCCATGAAATTTGACAAATATTTTCCAACAGACCAATTAAAGGACTACATCAAATATTATGTGGTATCCGAGAATGAGATAGAAAGTGAATACAAAGTATTACCATCACCAGGGCTTGTTATTGGTTTTCAGTATAAAGGACAACTAGCTACCATAAAAAACAATAAAGAAAACAAACTCACATCGGCAGGTATTACTGGAATTGCTGACAGCTATAACATGTTCAAAAATTCGGTTGACATCGGAACCGTTTTGGTTTATTTTACCGAAATCGGATTTACACATTTTTCTTCAAACCCTGCCTACGAACTTTTTAATTTAAATCTTTCCCTTGACGACATTTTTGACAAAATCAAAGTGCATGAAGTACAGGAAAAATTAGCGATAGCTTCCACAGACAAGCACCGAATAAAAATAGTTGAACAGTTTCTACTGACCCAGTTGAAAAATATTCAAACGGACCAACTCATTGTTGAAGCAATTAAGCTGATATATCAAAGTAAAGGAACAATCCGAGTAAAAGAACTGAACAAAAAACTATTTATCAGTCCAAGTCCATTTGAAAAGCGGTTTAGAAAAGTAGTAGGAACAACTGCCAAAAAATTTGCTTCCATTGTGCGTTTCAATTCGGTTCTTGACCATATGAATGAAACGAAATCACTGTCTGAAATTTGTTATGAAAACCATTTCTTTGATCAAGCTCATTTCATCAAAGACTTCAAACAATTCACAGGAGACACACCCGAAAACTTTAAACGATTCCTCTAGTACAACGATTTTTTACAATGACAGGGTTTTTGGGAAGAGTATCTTTGCATCGTATTGAAATAACCATGCATAATATAAGTTTAAATTCAAACATAATAAACGTGAGGCTAAATTATATGATTGTATGGAATTCATAAAATCGTTAACTATTAAAAATCAAAAAAATGTTTACAGTAGAACAAATCAAAACAGCTCACAGTAAAGTAAAATCTGGTGCTGACTTCCCTTCTTACATCAAAGAAATCAAATCATTAGGTGTTACCCATTACGAAGCCTATGTAACGGACGGACACATTGATTATCATGGCGCCAACGATTATACAGCAAAAGTTCCTGTAAAGTATGAACCTTTATTCATTGGAGACACTGCAAAGGGTGAAGAATTTATTACGGAATTAAAAGCTCATCAACAAGGTAAAACCGATTTCTTAACCTTCATCAAAATGTGTGCTACATTTGGCATTGAAAAATGGGCTATAAGTATGGACCAGATGACCTGTACCTATTATGACAAGGCAGGAAATGCAATCCTTGTGGAAACAATACCACAATAAAAAACATTCAACTACGAAGGTTATGCCTCGAGCGTGACATAGTGCAACGATTGTCACTTTTTACGTTATTTAAATTTTCGGTTTCTTATAAAATTAAGTACTAAAAATTCATCCTAACATATAGTCCTTTATCCATACCTTCAAGCGTAAAACAAAACAACTTCAATCAAGATTAGACATTTATGAATAGACTAATTATAATCATTCTGACGTTGTCACTTTTTGGGATGAATTGCGTTGGACAGAAAGTAGCTAGCCCAAAAATGGATCACATTTTTCTTGACCAATCAGACTCAACAAAAAACTGTTACACGATAATATATCCACCAATACAACCTTGGCAAGGCTATTTATTCCTTGTTCCAGGTTTTGGAGAAACCGTAGAAAACGTTTTACTTCAGACTGAGCTACCAAAAAAGTTAGCACAACATGGAATATTGACCATAATTCCGACTTTTCAAGATGGCACTTTCTCGTTTGGTGTGGACAGTTTAAGCCAACAATCTTTAATTAACATGATAAAAGATGTAAATACTAAACACAAGCTTAAAGATCTCAAATTATATGTTGGTGGATTTTCGATTGGTGGGAGTTGTGTGATAAAATTTGCTGAACATTCGACCATTCAACCAACAGCAGTTTTTGCTATTGACCCACCACTCGATTTTGAAAGATTTTATCATTCCGCAACAAGAAATATAAGACTCTCAAAAAGCACTGAAGTGAACCAAGAGGATGTGTATATGATAGGTAGACTGGAAAAAGAAACAGGAGGAAGTCCCACAACAAACCTTTCGGCATATTATAAACTTTCACCTTACTCATTTTCTGACACCACTCAAACAGCCATTAAAAAGATAATCCATATACCATTGAGAATATATACAGAGCCGGATATTCAATGGTGGTTGAAAGAACGTGGAACGGACTTTACTAAAATCAACGCTACAGAATGTTCAGCAATGATAAACGAACTCAACAGGCTTGGAAACCAAAAAGCTGCATTGATTACAACCCAAAATAAAGGTTTCAGAAAACCTCGCAATAACAGGCATCCTCATTCATGGAGCATAGTAAATAATGACGAGTTAATCGCATGGTTACTCAAACAGAAATGATGACAGCTGGTTAGCCCAAGCTGCTACCATGGGTTTAACATTGGCTAAACCTTCTGCCAGGTGCCTTCTAAAATTGATAAAGGATTGGCAAGTAAGTTTTTCGAAATCGGCTTTTTAGATAATTGCTTACCCATCCTTGTCAAAAAAAATTAATTAAGCTAGGCTATATTACGGATATATATTTTAATTATCTTGCATTTAATTTAAAACGCTGCAATATGAAACTTCTGGCATTATTTTCATTATTAACGCTATTTACCTTTGCTGGCAGCAAGGATTTAGCTACGTCTAATAATACTGTTTATTACTTTTGTCTTTCTCATAAAAGGACACCACCAGATTCTACAATAAATTATATACTTTACACAGATATTATAAAGATAGATGAAGATGAACAATTGATTAAAGAAAAAACTTTGGAGTGGTCTCAATTGGTAAAAACGCAATGCAAAAATACTTCAGGCTGTACTGCAGATTTAAACTATTATTATTCTGAAAAAGAGGCGGAAACAAGGAGAAAGGAAATGTTGGCTTATTATAAGAACCTCCAAAAATACCAAGTTGAGAAAATAGCGTTCCAGTAAAAAATCAAGGGAGTCCGATCAACATTGAAGCTTCACCCTATTCTATTCAAAACTTTTTTCTTTCAATTTTTTTTTGAAAAAGCAAGCGTATTAATAGTCTTCGAATATTTATGATTGGGTAGTTTAACTTCAATAACAAGATCGTCAGAGTGACCTGATGATTAAGCTCACTATTTAAAACATTTACAAATGACCATAACAATTTTAGACGACTACCAAAATATTATTTCAAAATTAAAGTGTTTTGCTTTATTGAATAATCAGGATGTACAAATAATAAATACTACCGAAAAAGATATTAATAGATTAGCACAACAATTACACAACACAGACATTCTTGTATTGACTAGGGAGCGCACAGCAGTTGACGGGACATTACTTTCGTTACTTCCAAGACTTAAACTAATAAGTCAGACCGGGAAGATTTCAAATCACTTAAATTTGGAGGATTGCACGAAATATAAAGTTGCAGTTGCAGAAGGGATTGGCTCTCCCATTGCACCGGCAGAATTGACCTGGGCTTTGCTAATGAATACGGTCAGACAAATACCACAAGCCATCGAAGGAATGAAGAATGGAAACTGGCAGATTAACATCGGTTCGACCATTCATGGAAAGACTCTGGGGATTTGGGGTTATGGAAAAATTGGACAAAAGATTGCTCAATATGGCAAAGTCTTTGGAGCTAAAGTACTTATTTGGGGAAGTGAACCATCAAGAGCGATGGCAGTTGCAGATGGCTTTGAAAGGGCTGAGTCAAAAGAAATGTTCTTCAAAACAGCAGACATTATTACTTTACACCTTCGTCTGAATGAAACAACCTTTGGAATAGTTAAAGAAAGTGATTTGTTATCCATGAAAGAAAATTCAACATTAATAAACACAGCAAGAGCCGAGCTTATTGAAAAAGGGAAGCTATTGAAATGTTTAATCATGGGCAGACCTATTTTTGCCGGTCTTGACGTTTTTGAAGACGAACCCATATATGACAAAAACTTTGAATTTCTTAAAATGTCCAATGTGGTTTGTACACCTCACTTGGGCTACGTAGAACAAAACGGATATGAATTATATTTTGGGAAAGCATTTGAAAACGTTATGAAATATATCAATGGCAAACCTACAAATATTGCTAACCCTGAAGTACTTTAAAAAAAGCTTGGCCTTTAAAACGAGTTTTTGAATTAATGTACAGGCAGTGATATTATAAACTTTTGAACAATGAATAAACTTTGATGGAGACAGACATTTTATGGATTCAGAATAGCCTAAACCAAAACAATAATGAGTAACACAATGGCAATAGTGAAAACCTTGAATGAAAAACAATGAAAATAAAAATAAGCATATTTTTTAGCATCCTGACCATATTGGCATCCTGTATTGGGTATACAAAAAATAGTGATTCTAAAGTCCAGGTATTAAGTAAAAACATTGCACTAGGCGATACCGTAAAGAAACTTGGTGATCATTTATGGTATGTGTATCAAGACAAGCGGAATAACTATTGGTTTGGTAGTAATGGCGAAGGAGTATATCGTTATGATGGAAAAACTATAGTTAATTTCACTATCAAAGATGGACTTGCCAACGACAGTATAAGACAAATTCAAGAAGACCAATTTGGCAATATTTATTTTTCAACGCTGGGTGGTATCAATAAATTTGATGGTCAAAAAATCTCTACTTTACAACCAACAAAAAGCAAAGAATGGAAATTAGAAAAAAGTGATTTGTGGTTTCATATTTTGGGTAAAAGAGGAGAACACGGTCCTTATCGCTATGACGGAAAAATTCTCTATCAATTAGAATTTCCAAAACACTACTTACACGATGAAATTACAAATCGAGGAATTAATCCATTTTTTAGTCCTTACGAAGTTTATTGCATTTACAAAGACCGAAAAGGATCCATGTGGTTTGGCACTTCTGTTTTTGGTGCTTGCCGATATGATGGACAATCCATAAAATGGATGTATGAAGAGGATTTAACAATAGTTTCAAGCAATGGTGGAACTTTTGGTATACGCTCTATTTTTGAAGATAGAAAAGGCGATTTTTGGTTGTGTAACACATGGCATAAGTATAAGTTCGATTTTGAAAAAACAATAAAAAGCGACAGACTTCAATATCATAAAATAAAAGGTATTGGAAATACTCAAATTTTTGATGGAGAAGAATACATATATTATTCCCACATTTTAGAAGACCATGATGGAACTATTTGGTTGACGACTTGGGACAAAGGTGTATATAAATATGACGGCAAAACGATTACAAATTATACAGTTAAAGATGACAACAAAGATGTTCAGTTGGTTTCGATGTACAAAGACAATCAAGGCTATCTATGGCTAGGAACACCAGAAAATGGAACATTTAAATTTAATGGAAATACTTTTGAAAAATTCAATCCTTGACAACCTAATAAAGAGAAATGTCAATTATGCGTGTGGTAAAAAATGGATTTTCATACTTGAATGTTTCTTTGTACTTCCGCTCAAAATCCATGCAGGCAGATCGATTTGTCATTCGAAATCGCAACTATCGTAGAGCTATAAAATGTTAATGGTCATTGCAAAAAGACAAAACATAACTATAAAATATCTGAAAATAATTAGATGAGAGACAAACGATTTATAGCAGAACATCGAGGAGGATCTTTGACAAAAGAGCAGCATAAACATTTAATACTATGGGCTTGTAAATGTGTTGAACATATTTTACTATACTACACCAAAACCATTGACAAACGGTTGAAATATGCACTTGAAATTGCAAGAAACTGGACAAAAGACAATGCTTCTGTTGGTCAAGCAAGACAAGCATCATTAAACGCAATTGAAGTAGCACAAGAATCGAAAGATCAAATTGAAATTGCAATAGCACGTTCAATAGGACATGCAGTTGCTACCGCACATATGGCTGACCATTCATTGATAGCAGTAAAATATGCATTAAAAGCTGTTAAACTAGCAGACAAATCAATTGATATGGAAAGAAAATATCAAGACGAAAATTTATCACATGACATTGTTGATCTTGTACTAACAGCAAGAGACAAATAGAAAATAAAAATTAAAAACAACTGACTATAATTAGACAAATAATACATAGCAAAAGAAACCAAACCCTGAGATTTCGTGTTCTAAAGTCAGCATTAATGTTTAATAAAAGCTTAGATTTCTAAAAAAAATAAAGCTTATTATAAAAGTCCCTCCCTTCAAGTAGCTGTCAATTATCAATCAAAAACATAACAATACAAAACATCAGAACCAACGAAATCAAAATTAGAAAAATGACAAGTACAATTGATTTTGACAAATTAAAATCATCAGACCCTAGAATAAAATATGGATTTGCAAAAGAGTTGATCAATATTGGGTCAGAAAATCCCCAACAACTTTACAAACATCTTGACTTACTACTTACCTTATTGAATGAACAAAATAATATACTGAAGTGGACTGGTATAGATCTTATGGGTTATTTATCTTCCGTTGATCAAAAAAACAAAATTGCCAACTGTATCCAACGATTGGTCAAACTACTTCATAGTGGTCAACTTATTACTTGCAACCACACCACATTTGCACTTGGTCTTATTGCTCAGAACAAACCTCAATTCAAAAAGAAAATATTCAAGGAATTGTTGTTAGTAGACCAGGACATCTTTGATACAAACGAGTGTAAAAACATTGCCATTGGAAAAGTTCTGGAAGTATTCAAATCATGTATTTCTGATATAATGAACAACAAAGAAGCCATTGATTTTATAAATCGAGCTACACAAAACAGTAGAAATGACAGCAAGAAAAAAGCGATTCAGCTCTTAAATAAAATAAATAAGATTCAACTAAAAACATAACACTAGTACTAATTTAAAAGATATATAATAAGTTCTCTTCCGATTTAATTTAGTGCCAGCACTGAAATATAAAGTTTTTGAATGAAGTTTATGTAAACTATGTCTTGAAATTAGATTTGTCAATTACTGGGATCAAATCATTAGGCTATTTTGGTTAAAGTAATCATTGAATTAATTATTTGAATTGGAGGGCCATAACTGGAAAAAATAAAATGCGGATCAATGAGTTGATAATATTATGAGAACATTGAGAGGGATCAAATTTGAAATTAGTAAAATTATTTTTAAAAGTCATTATTTCATGTCTATTATCCTTGCCAAATGAAAATGATATGAAGTGCTATTTAGATTTAGTTGTGTTTGGTAGTATTATATGATGTCTTACTTCTACAAATTGAGTTTTCAAAAAATACATACAATATCTTCTATTGAATTCCACTTCTAAAGTAAAAAAAATACCTAAATCAAGATTAAAACTAGCTAGTTTTGTATCTTAGCGAGTATGTAGGCTTAACCAAGCCCATAATTATTAGAAAATAAATGAACGTCTTTCAAGATTTAAAAACTTCAAAGTCAGGACTTTTCACTTGATAAACGAGACTCTAAATCAAAGATTCACAGATGCTAACCATAAAATTTTAAGAACAAATATGATTCAAGCTATACATTGTATCCTTTTGAAAACATAAACTTTCTATTGAAGAACCAGCAAGCATTTAAAAATATCAACTATAAATTAATAATAAATAATCAATATGCAAACCATTTTAGGATCAGGCGGAGCCATTGGAATCCCATTAGCCAAAGAATTAAAAAAATATACCAATAAAATTAGATTGGTAAGTAGAAATCCAAAAAAAGTAAATGAAACTGATGAGCTTTATCCAATTGACTTAAATGACCAAAGTCAAATCGAAAAGGCCATATCAGGAAGTGAGGTCGTATATGTCGTTATTGGATTCGAGTATAAATTAAGTGTTTGGCAAAAAACCTGGCCAACGTTTATGGAAACAGTAATTAATGCATGTAAACTCCACCATGTTAAACTTGTTTTTTTTGATAATGTCTATATGTATGATAAATCAGCAATTCCACATATGACTGAAACTTCATCTATCCTTGCACCCAGCAAAAAAGGGGCGGTAAGACAGCAACTGCACGACATGATTATGAATGAAGTGGAGAACAATAATCTTACTGCACTTATAGCCAGATCTGCTGACTTTTATGGACCTGACAATAAAAACAGTGCGCTCAATATGATGGTAATTGATAATTTTATGAAAGGGAAAAAGGCACAGGCATTTGGCAATGTCAACAAAATTCATACTTATACATTTACACCTGATGCCGCAAAGGCAACTGCTTTACTCGGAAATACAAATGATGCATATAATCAAGTATAGCATGTTCCTACTACAAAAGAAAAATTAACAAATCTGCAATGGATCCAATTAATTGCAAATGAAATAAAAGTCGAAGCTAAGATTCAAACTGTACCCGTTTGGTTGATTAAAATACTTGGATGGTTTATTCCAATTATGAGAGAGTTTCCAGAGATGATCTATCAATATGAACAAGATTATATTTTCGACAGCACCAAATTTGAAAAACGATTTGGAATTACAGCTACAACACCCAAAGAAGGCATTAGACTACTCCTTGAAAATCTGAAAACACAAAATTCAAACAGTTAACATTAAGGCATAGATATAACATTCAATACAAGTCGATAATAAAAATAAAAAAATGAAAGCCATGAGCTTCTTAACAGCTTCCCAACTAAAGATCGAAATATCGCATATAGAAAATAATAAAGGAATATCTTCGATATTAGATGCCAGTAAATTCAAATTCCAATAACTTGGTTTTAGATGTCAACATCAATTTTACCTTGTGTCAGCTGACCCATACTTTCAAAACATGAAACATAAACAATGGTAGACCTCAATATTTACAAAGATGAATTTAGTATATCAACGGACAAAACAAAACTAGATCTTGATGCCATTCACGAATTTTTATCCACCAAGGCTTACTGGTGTAAAAATATTCCAAAAGAAAAAGTACAAACTTCCATTGAAAATTCATTATGCTTTGGAGTTTATGATGATAACAGACAAATTGGGTTTGCGAGAATAATCACAGACTATGCAACCGTCGCCTATTTAGGTGATGTTTATATTTTAGAAGTATACAGGAGCCAAGGATTATCTAAGTGGTTAATAGAAACCGTTATGAACTATCCGCAACTACAAGGTCTAAGACGTTGGATACTACTCACAGGTGATGCACATGGGCTGTACCATCAATTCGGTTGGACAGACATCGCAGACCCTTCCAAATGGATGGAACTTCACAATAAAAACGTTTATTCAATATAACATGTCAAGGATAAAAACGGAAACAGGTTGGGCTCAAAATGACATTGCAACTGATTTGGTCACTCAAGTCGGCTATTATCTCATGTTGGCAGACGATCTTGCAGCTGGTATAAAAATCTCAAAGTCCAATCCGGAATTTGTGAGTTTTCTTTCTGCGAAAATTGAAATTAGACCCATTAAGACAAAAGAAATAAAAACTGGATATACATATCCAAACTCACAAATAAATTAAATAAAAAATGAAGGAAGAAAATAAACACCGGATGAAAAAAGTTGCCTTGATTTTAGAAACTATAACATTTTCAATCATTATACTTGCGATTTATAAATTGTTTATTGTTGAATAATTGAACAGTAATGCAATGATACAAAACAGCATACAACTAACATTTCGTTGCATTTTCAAAAATCGCTCCAAGCATAAGACATGAAGACAAGCAACTCTATGAAATGTTTACCATAACTGGTTACTTGATCATTCAATGAATATTTTAACGAACCTAGGAGCATGATCAGTCATAGGACCTAGAATTACGCAGCTTGAGTTGGTATTAACGGATAGCAAAGACCCATTCTTCGATTGGAGAAGTTGAGTTGATCCTATTTCTTCATATTGTTATCTTAAAGCAATCCCGCTTTTACTTGTGATAATAGGTCATTATAAGTAACGCTCATAGTATGATGAAAATATAATATTCAATATATAAATAAATATCATATATATGCCCATTGAACTATCATTTACAATTCAAAAAACATCTGCCTTTATTTATGAATATCTTACTGATATGCAAAAATTTTTAAAGGTACATCCCATTATTACTCAAATTGATTCTAACGGCAATGACAGTTATATAATCCATGAGACATTAAAATTTTTATTTATTCCCTGTTCATTTACTTATCCTGTAACCATTGAAAGTAAACCTTTTGAAAAAATTGTAATAATGCGTGCTACTATTCTGAAATTTACAAAAATTGAAATGACATTTGTATTAAAGGCCTACAGTGACTTTACAGTTGTTGAAGAAAATATTCAAATTCAATCACCATTTCCTATTCAATCTATTATACACCGCATTTTTAAAAAACAACACAATCATCTTTTCAAAAATATTGAAATGGAGAAGATATAAAATAAATGGTAATTTTACATCCTTCTTTTGTGCATGGTGTAGTCCATATAAAACTATAACAACTTATAAATGAGTGCTAAGAAAAATATTTTTGCCATTATTGGAAGTGCGAGTGCTAATTCGACAAACCTAAAACTTGTTGAAAAAATTGAAATTTTAAGTGGTGATACATTTAATTTGACAATATTCAATGATTTAAAATTACTTCCTCATTTTGATCCCGAACTTTCCGCCAACAATCCTCCCAAACAAATACTAGAATTCAGAAACAAAATTGAACACGCTGATGGTATTATCATTTGCACCCCAGAATATGTATTTAGTATTCCGAGCGGCCTAAAAAATGCATTAGAATGGTGTATTGCAACTACCATATTTGAAGACAAACCATGTGGTCTGATTACCGCATCAGCTAATGGAGAAAAAGGATATGAAGAATTGCAACTCATTATGAAGACCGTAATGGCGAAATTCAATTCGGAAACGACTTTGCTAATTAAAGGTGTAAAAGCTAAGTTTGATTCCGAAAGCAATTTATTAAACATAAAAACATCAGCAGAACTTAAAAATTTTATTAGCGAATTAGACAAATTAATAAAACAATGATATATATAACTCAACTCATCTACATTATTGAAGGCCAGGAAAATGTTTTTGAAGAATTTGAAAGCGTAGCCATTCCGATTATCTTAAAATATAACGGGAGGCTTCTATTGAGAGTTAGACCTACAGCAAGCAACTTCATAGAAACTCATATGGATCAGCCCTATGAAATTCATCTCATAGAATTTGAAACTCAACAAGACTTTGACAACTTTATGAAAGACGAGGAACGAAAAAATATTTTACATTTAAAGGAACAATCCATAAAGACATCAATGCTAATTAAAGGAACAGAAGTATGAGATGAATAAAGTCAACATACAACTTTAAGTCATATATACAATCTTAACCGAAAGAAAATTAGATGAAAAAAAATTATAATAAAAAAATACCTACCTTAGCTAATGTAAAAATTCTTGATTTGACATCTCTTAACTAACGACAATCAATAACCAAATTCTCATTTCAATTTAAATTTGACAACTTTGGATTTGTTGATTTATAGATAACCATTGACTCTTTTATATTCAAAGCCATTCAGTAAAACTACTAAACAATCAAAATCCGAAAGAAGATATTTCTAAAAATTTAAGTTGAGTATTTAAAGTTGATTAATTTAGACAAACAACTTTTGTCTTATGGTGTGAATCACCTTCTCATTTCGTCAACATTTTGACTGCCTTCTGTGAAGAATGGATATTTGGATTGATACTCAACGCCTTCTCATAAGCAGCTAAAGCTGCTTTTTCATTTCCACCCTTGAGTAATGCCTCTCCATAGCTGTCCCAACAGTTAGCTATATTAGGAAATAGTTCAGTATTTAGTTTAAACAGTTCAAGTGCCTCTTTTAAATGACCACTTAGGAGTAAATCATATCCAAGCATATTCAAAATTGCATCTTTAGGTTCCTGATGATTGAAATTGGATGTTAGCGATTCAAAATTATCTTTTAGTGACTGGAAACCATTTGATTTATATTCATTGTACACAGCTAGTTTCACAGGTATTGCAACCGGATCAGGCGTTTGACATGTGATTAATTGTTTGATTCCGCTGGCTATTTTTTCAGCAACAGGTTCATCCATATTCGCCATTACAACAATGCTGATTTTTTCATTCGGCATTTCGCTATATATCGTATTAATCCCGTTCATTCCTCCTGCCATACCTATAGCTTTACCAGGCGGAACCTGATTGAGTCGTTTAAAAAATTCCAATGGCTCCTTCATTTTTTCACTCAATAAAGTATTCCCATAAAAAAAATTTCTGTAAAAAATCAAAATATTAGAGGCAGTTGCCCAAAAACCACCATCACTCCTTGGTTCCGTAATAAACTCCATATTGTCTTCAACGCCATTTATGGTTTTCAGATAGCCAATAGATTTATCAGGAATTGCATCAATATGCTCTGTATAAATATCCTTCAAATTGAGCTTACGAAGTATCCTATCATTTACATTCTTTGAATAGGATTGGCCTGTCACCTTTTCTATAATAGCCCCAAGCAATATGTATCCTGCATTCGAATACTGTTCCCCGGCACCAGGTGTAAAATCAAGGGTTCGATCTTTAAGTAGTTCCATTATACCTTGAATATTTTTCTTATCATAAGGAAGATTAAAATACTCGGGACCAAAATAATCTCCAAAACCTGATCGATGATTCAACAAATGCTCAACAGTAATTTTCATAGCATCAGGTTGTTGAAATCCTGCAATATGATCCACTAGCTTATCACTCAATCTAAGTCTGCCCTCACTGACCAATTGCAGTATGACTACCTGAGTAAATGTTTTGTTCATACTTCCAATTAGAAATTTTGTGTTAGGTGTTACGCGAATGTTCCTTTCCCGGTCAGCCAGGCCAAATGGCTTATGGTAAATTGGCTTTCCATCATATGCAATGATAACGACTCCGGAAAATAGGTCAAGATCAGTATACCCCTTAATATAGCTATCCATTTTAGAGGATATTTTGGAAGTATCTACTTTTATTATGGACCCCATGCTTTTTCCATTTTGACCCAAACATGCAGCATTCAAGAATACCACAATAAAAATAAAAAACATAATGTGTTTCATATACTATTCATTTTATAGAAAGCAAAATTATACCTACCTAATGCTATTAAATCAAAAATGGTACAAAAACCATTTGAATTGTTACAAATGTACGTTTACATCAATAACTTATCAACTATTTGGTGTTTATACCACAAAACCAGTATTTCATAACACACCCGTAATAAATAAAATAAATCTCTTAAATTTGACAAATGAAAATCAAATACTTCGAAATTATAGTCAATATCATTTTTTGGTTATTGTCCGGCTGGCTCCTCGTATCTAGTCTTTCTGTTCAATCCCATGAAGTTTATATGATCAACGGAGAGGAAACGCAATATGTGAACCGTAATCCCGATTTGATTAAATCCTTACTGGTTTGCATCTTGTTTAATGCCATTCTCTTTTATTTAAATGTTTTCATTTTGGTTCATTTGCAACGAAATGTGCAGAAACTAAAGTATATAGCAATATCAATAACCCTTTTCATCTTTTTTATAGGTGGTTATTTCACAAGTCAATGGCTAATTTTTCCAAAAAATTCACTTAAAGTATCAATCATTTTAGGAATTTCAATATTCATTTTTTACATGGCCATTTCTACACTTTACGCATTATCAAAATTATTTGTAATCAATGAAAATAGAACACAAATTTTGATAGCTGAGAAAAATCAATATAGATTGACATTATTACGCCGACAATTGCAACCACACTTTCTATTTAATGCATTGAACAATCTACTTGCTTTAGTCGATCATAAACAATCACCACAACTGGTTAATGCCATCCATAAACTATCCGGATTACTCAGGTATGTAGTGGACGAATCTAAAGAGAATACTGTAACCGTAGCAAATGAAATTGAATTCATTCGTAATTATGTTGGTTTACAACAACTTCGATATGACTCAAACGAAGTGCATTGCATCATAAATATAGAAGGAGCACATACCTCACAAAAAGTAGAACCAGGACTGTTTTTACCATTTGTCGAGAATGCTTTTAAATATGGAACCATTCCCGAAGCAAAATCATCCATTGAAATACTTTTTGACCTTCAAATCCACAATCAGGTATTCTTTAGAATTAGTAATCGTATGTTACAAAATCAGATTTGGCAAAATAAAAATGGTACTGGGATTAACACAATAAAAGAGCAACTTAATATTGTATATCCAGATAAGCATGAATTAAACATTAAAAAAAGTGATTTCTTTATTGTAGAATTAAAAATAACGACAAATGATGAAAGTAGTAATCGTTGATGATGAACCTAAAGCCATCGATTTGCTACGAGGCTATATATTGCGCTTCGAAAATATAGAAATTGCTGGAACTTTTCGCAATGGTATTACTGCACTAGCCTTTGTTGAATCCAATCCGGTAGATTTAATACTACTTGATATCAATATGCCCCATTTATCAGGACTTGCATTTGCTAAATCACTGAAAACAAATTCAAAAATAATATTCACAACGGCATATTCTGAATATGCCGCTGAGAGCTACGATATTGAAGCTGTGGATTACTTACTAAAACCTATAAGCTTCGAAAGATTTGCTAGGGCGATTCGAAAAGCAAATCAAGACCATGAAGATCTTATTATACCAAAAAACCTATTTGTTAAAAGTGGCCAGCAGATACATCGAGTCAACCCACACGAAATACTATATCTTGAAAAAGATGGAAACTATATTACCTTCAATCTTCAAAATTCCAAAATACTGGCACGCTACAGCATTTCTGAAGTACTGAATATCCTTCCAGATTATTTCATTCAGGTCCATAAATCATTTATTGTGAATACCGAAATAATAGATATGATCAATAAATCAGAAATAAAAATGAAGCAACACATAATACCAATTGGACTTTCTTTCAAAGTAAATTTAGATTTATTAATAAACAAAAAATATAAACATTAATTTGATAGAAATGAAATGCGAAAATAATGATGAAACGATATGTTTCAAAGAATTAGTGAAATTAATTAAAGTTAAAAACTAATTCTAGAATTTGGATTGAATATTTACATCGACTACTTAATAATACTGGAAAAAAAAGACTCCTCCTAATAATATTGTAAGAAATGCCAACAATATTGGTGTATGAATGACACTCGTTGCCAAATTCTTCCTGAAACAAAAAACAGAGTAATATAAGCAATAAAAGATCATATTTTATTGTTATATTTGTTTGATGCAATTTACTTCCATTTGGGTTGGAAATCAAATTAAAACAAAAAAGAATATGAAACGACAAATTAAAAAATGGACATTTAGACTTACAGCAACATCATTACTCCTAGCAGGACTTTTACTGATCATTATTTTAAATCCAATCCTAACATACGCCAACAAAACGACTCATAATAAATTTACCATTTTCCATAATAAACCCATTGATGCACTATTATTCTCGTCACTTGATTCAGCAGCAATGCTTTTAACAAGAAGTGAGTTTTATAATAATAATCTCAAACTTGATATATGCTTAAATGATGGCTCGTCATACCCAAGTATTATAAAAGCTATTCAAGGACAAGCATTTGCATGGGGATTTTATAATAAAGTAGTAATCTATGGTAAAATGAAATGCAAAGAGAACTTTGTACAGTTAAACGGATACCATTGGAATTTAATCCAACTAATAGCACATGAAATGATGCATTGTATACAGTATGATCGATTAGGACTGATTAAGTCAAATCCCATAGCAGATATTCCAAATTGGAAATGGGAAGGTTATGCGGAATACATTTCAAGACAAAATTCAAATCAAAAAAGCCTCATCAACAATATTGATCGTCAAAATCAAACTGATGTAAATTCATGGGAACTAACTTTTGAAGATAACACCATTACACCAAAAGTATATTACAATGATTGGATATTAACTCAATATTGTTTAGACATAAAGAAAATGAGTTACCAAAACTTAATTACGGACTCTACAAGTGAAGAAAGCTATAAAGAAGAAATGATGAATTGGTACAAAAAAAATAAATATGATCCGACAACATTGGATGTACAACATATCAGAAATTAAAATTAAATTGCTATTTAGTAATACTATAGGACATTAGTAGTTTAAAGAAAAACCGATAACTTAAAACTCAAACTGGAAATAGTTAAAAATAGCTATGGTTCAAATGTTTAAACATCCAAACTGATTATAAAAAATTGAAAATAAGAGAATATGAAATTATACATTACAACAAGTCTGCTATTTATAAGTCTTTTTGCAGAAGCACAAATTAACAGCTTACGGATCAATCCAAATATTGTTCTGCCTATTGACAGTATTGAAAGTAAAGCATTGATTACTTCACTTAACGACTTCTTACTTGCAGCACAAAAACCAAATGAAGATAATAAATTTATTTTTGAACATGAAAAAATAGAAACTTTTATTCAGCTTGACGAAATTAATGGAATTGAAAAAAGTGGTAAATTCAAAGATGATTATTTCTACAAACCCTATTTGACGAATATTGTTTTACTCAAAGACTATACCTATTTGATCCAGATATCCTATATTGGAATAAATGAAAATACAGCCTTACTAAGAGCTAGTTTTGAGTTCATTGCTCACAAGACTAGTAATTCGTTCACCTTTTCTTCACCACTTTTGAAAAATACAAAAAATTGGAAAACCAAAAAAGTTGGGAATAATATTTTTCATTATAAAAACACCATCAATAATGACAAAGTAAATGAATTCTATAAGTTGACTTCAACATTTGATAGAAAACTGAAATCAACAAATAAAATAATAGACTATTATTGTTGCGACAATCTTATAGAACTTGAAAAACTAATTGGAGTGGAATACAAAGCTGATTACAATGGAAGGCGTGAAAGTGTTTGGAGTTCATCTTATGGCAACAGAAAACTCATTGTCTTCGGCAATAATAATTCAAACTTCGATGTTTTTGATCCACACGATTTATTTCATGATAGATTAAGTTTAGTCATTCCAAGAAGCAAGGTCAACAAACCGGTTGACGAGGGTTGTGCTTATTTATATGGTGGAAGTTGGGGTCTGAGTTGGAAAGAAATTTTTAAAGCTTTTAAAGAACAAATAGCAAATAATAAAAGTATAGACTGGACTGATATTAAAGAAAATCCTGTTACATTCAAAACAGGAAATTATACTAATCCAGCCGACTATATTGTAAATGCTTTATTGGTTAAGAAAATAGAAAAGGAAAAAGGTTTTTCAGGAGTTTGGGAATTATTAAATGTCGGACCTTTTGAGAAAGGTAACGAAAAATATTATCAAACCCTTGAAAAATTAACAGGAATAACTAAAGCCAATTACAACAATAATGTTTGGGAGCTAATAAACAATGAAAAATAGCTACAACTAAAAAAGTAGATTTCAAAAACATAAATCGATATCATACATTTCAATGAAGATCAAAAAAATGAATAAGAAAAACTATGATGAAATGTTTGGATAAGCAACATATTTTATATTGAAACGAAAAGTCAAGTTTGTTATTTCTCAAATTGTGTTCAAATGGACAGCAAGGCTTTAAATGATGTTAATCGAGCCATACTTTTTGACAATTCAAGGATTGATATCGTGTATAAAATTCTTGAGGAACTCAGTTTGATAAACGGCTGATCATTCCTGGCTATAAAAGCAGCTAATAATAGTAGAAATAATCAAGAGAATAAAGTCTTTTGATCTTTGTACTTCGATTTTTAGATCAGCTTATTCCATTTCGAATGATGCTTAATGTTTTTTTACTCAAAATGCTTAGATTTTTCATTTCATTGATGCAGATTGACTTTCTTCCTAAAAAGCTGGACGCTAACTTTAATGTTCGGACAATCTCAATTTAGTGAATGGATTCTGCGAATAGTTTATAAAAAATAGGAGGGGCTAAAAAGGTATCTGTAGGAATTGTCTTCACAAAATATAATTTGGATGCTTTTGTTTCATTTACTAAAAAATTGAAGGACAAAATCATAGACAATACATATTATGCTAATCATGGTTGACTTAAATTTTTATGTTTCATTAAACTTTGATGCAAGTGGAGTGTTTTCTAATTCAAAAGTCAACCTGCTTACAGAAGAAATTAATATGATTTTCAGATGACAAGACCAAATATGCAAAACCTAAAAATATTTCAAATTGATACATTTACAGATAAATTGTTTTCAGGAAATCCTGCAGCAGTTTGTATTCTGGAACAATGGCTGCCTGATGATTTAATGCAATCGATTGCTCATGAAAACAATTTAGCTGAAACGGCTTTTATTGTTCCAATTGGAAAAGACTTTGAAATCAGATGGTTTACACCAACAACCGAAGTTGATTTATGTGGACATGCTACACTGGCTTCAGCATTTGTACTATTTAATTTACTCGGCTATACTGAATCAACAATCCGATTTTATGCTCCGAGAAGTGGATGGTTAAGTGTAACGAAAATGGAAGACATGCTGTATTTGGATTTTCCAACAGATGATTTGGAATTTATCAATGGTATGCAACATACCATAGAGTATTGTATTGGAATAAAACCCACAGCGGTGTACAAAGGGAAAACAGATTACATTGCTATTATTGATAACGAAAAGGTGTTAAAAAATCTCATACCCAATTTAACAGAAATCTCTAAACTTAATGCAAGAGGACTCATTGTTACTTCGGAGGGTGATCAAGTAGATTTTGTATCTCGTTTCTTTGCGCCCCAATCAGGGATCAATGAAGACCCTGTAACAGGTTCTGCGCATACTTCATTATTACCCATTTGGGCAAAAAAACTAGGGAAAACCAAATTTATTGCACTTCAATTGTCGGAACGAGGTGGGCAACTCAACTGTGAATTCAATAATGACAGATGTTTGATTGGAGGTAAAGCAAAATTGTATTTAACAGGAGAAATTAACCTGGAATGATTTGAAAGATCTTCATTGAAATATGATAAATTGGTATAAAAATCCTACACATTATATCTTAAAATAAAAAAAATATAATACAATGAAAATACTTGCCATTGAAAAAGAATCGAAAGGCGTTGATTGGAATGATTTAGATGATCTATTAAAGGTCGAGGCTCAACATATATTTCAATTATATCTTTCAGATTCATTAAGAGAAATATATTTTACAGAAAACAAAAATGCCATTTTAATATTGGAAACTTCGGATAAGGAATCAGCACTAACCCTTCTTGAAACTTTGCCCTTGGTAAAATCCGGTAAGATTCAATTTGACATTATGGAGTTAAGGCCATATACCGGGTATGAAAGGATAATTAAATAATAAATTGTGTAACAGAAGTTAAAATAACCTGAATTATATTTAAATAATATTTATACTCAAATTGAATAAAAAAAGACAACATTTTATTATAAATGAACTGACCAAAAATTTTACATTTGCAAGCTCAATAACAATTTAACATAAAAATCAAATGGCAAAGACAAACATCTACCTGAACTTTCAAGGTAATGCTGAAGAAGCATTCAACTGTTACAAATCAGTTTTCAAAACAGATTGGGCTGCACCTATTATGCGAATGGGAGATATGCCCCACCAAGAAGGCATGCCTCAACTTTCCGAAGCTGAAAAAAAGATGGTAATGCATGTATCTCTTCCAATTTTAGGCGGGATTAACATCATGGGTACAGACATGCTGGAAAGCATGGGTCATAAATTAATTATAGGCAACAACACAACCATTAGTTTAGAACCCGACACAAAAGAGGATGCCGACAGAATCTACAATGCACTGTCACAAGGTGGCACTGATTGCGTTCCACCACATGATGAATTCTGGGGCTACTGGGGCGTTTGTCTGGACAGATTTGGAATTCGGTGGATGTTTAATGTGCCCAATCAAAAATACCAGCAGTAATCAAGAATATTTTTTTTAATAAACATCTTAATAATTCCACACAAATGTTAAATCAACTAAGAACTATCGTGCTTTATGTCGGAAAGTTTAGTTATGTTAATTACTTGATTTAAAATAAATAAATACAGAAACCCATTGAAAGTTAAAAGTATTATTGTGTCCGTAAAAACTTTCTTTTTCGCTTTTTTCCCTTCTTCCTATTCATCACTTTTAATGAACGACCCAAATGGATATAAAATATGACAGGATAGGAACAGGGTATAATTCAACGAGACAAGCTGACCCTTATTTATCTGGAAGACTTCTTCATTTTTTACAGCCAAATAGAGAAGGACACTATCTTGATATTGGTTGTGGAACGGGAAATTATACCATTGCCTTAGCTGATAAAGGTTTAAAATGTACCGGAGTGGATCCATCAGCAAAAATGCTTGCCGAAGCCAATAGTCGAAATCAACAAATCCATTGGCTTATAGGAACTGCTGAACACATACCAACAGATGACATGGTTTTCGACGGGATTATTGCCACCCTGACTATACATCACTGGTCAGACCTCAGACAAGCGTTTACTGAGCTAAACAGAGTACTCAAGGACAATGGTAAAATTATTTTGTTTACATCTACACCTGAACAAATGAAGACCTATTGGCTTAATCACTATTTTCCTAAAATGCTACTTTCTTCCATATCTCAAATGCCATCACTTGCAACAATACAAGAAGTCATTAGTCAAACAGGACTTGTAATAACGCATATTGAAAAATACTTGATCCAAGACGACCTTAAAGATTGTTTTTTATATGTAGGTAAAAATAATCCAGACCGGTATTTTGACCCATTAATTCGCAATGGAATATCATCGTTTACATCACTGGCGAACAAAGAAGAAGTAAATCAAGGTTTATCACAACTTAAAAATGACATAGATAGTCAATCGTTTGAATCAGTTAAAAACCAATACATCGATGAATTAGGCGACTATTTATTTATAACTATTGAGAAAAAGTGAACACAAAATATAATATAAATTTAATTATAGTAGTTGTAATTTTGACCAATAAATTTTACTTTTGACCAGCATTAAAAAAGCTAAAACTATTTAATCCCCAATCCTTAGAATAAATCCACTTCATTTGATGTGTCATTTAATAGTTCGAAATAAATAATATCATAATCGAGGATAAAAAAACACAAACAAAAATCAATTAAATATGAAAGCTGAAGGCAAAACAGTAGAAGAAATTCTCATCAATTTACCGCAAGACAGAGTAGAGCCATTTAACAAACTACACGATGTTATTGTAAAAAACCTACCCAAAGGGTTTGAAGCAGCTATTAGTTATGGTGGATTAGGTTATGTTATTCCTCATTCACTTTATCCCGCCGGGTACCACTGCAAACCCAGCGAACCATTGCCATTCGCTGGACTTGCTTCCCAAAAGAATTCTATAAATTTTTATCACATGGGAATTTATTCAGATCCCAAATTATTGAATTGGTTCGTAAATGAATTTCCCAAACATACTAAGCAAAAACTTGATATGGGAAAAAGCTGTATTCGATTTAAGAAATTTGATGATATTCCATACCAACTCATAGGAGAATTAATGAAAAAAATGAGCGTAAATGATTGGATCAATATTTATGAGAAAAACTTGAAAAAATAATATAGTATTTTAAATAATTGTTCCAGATATTGATTGTGCACATTCACTCTACGATTTTATTTGAAAAAGGCAATATTGTAAATGAAGTCATTATTAAATATAGTCCTTCATCAATTATTTTCACATGAATTGTTATTGTAAATTTGACTTTGAGATTTTGAAATTGATAATAGTAATTGCCTGTATTCTGTTCATGGATGGAGATAAATTAAGAAAATATAAATATTACAAATCGTTTTAGAAATGAACGAAGATATAAAAAAATATAACCAGGACCAATCTATAGAAGACAACAACATTTGCAGCGTACTGGCTGATACAATCGACCAAGAGTTGACACTTGCAGATAGTAAAATTTGGCATGCCCATCCTGTCTGGTTTTTAGAAGGCAATCCAATAGTTGGTTATAGTAAACAAAAGTCAGGAATTAGACTCATGTTTTGGAGCGGCGCTGACTTTGATGAAGAACATTTAAATGTGAAAGGCAAGAAATTTAAAGATGCTTCTGTTTTTTACAACAGGGTTTCAGAAATTGATGTACAAGACTTAAAACGCTGGCTGAAGAAGTCCAGAGATATACAATGGGATTACAAAAATTTAGTAAAAAGAAAAGGGAAATTAGAAAAATTAAAATAATATGGAAGTAACAGCAGAGCATAATGCACGAATCGCAAAATTAACTTTTGCATCGGTTTATCCACTCTACATTAAAAAAATTGAAAGCAAAGGAAGAACAAAAGATGAATTGCATCAGGTAATAGAATGGTTGACTGGTTATGATCTTAAGAAAATGGAAGAACTCATAGCGGAAAAAGCTACTTTTGAAACATTCTTCAAGAAAGCAACATTGAATAAAAATGCCCACCTCATAACAGGACTTATTTGTGGTTATAGAATAGAAGATCTGGAAAATCCAATTACCAAACAAGTAAGATATTTAGATAAACTAGTAGATGAACTAGCGAAAGGAAGGAAAATGGAAAAAATTTTACGAACCGTTTAGCTTAAATTACATATGACCATAAGATAGTTATTACATAAGTAGTATGTTTTGGTACATTTAATATTATCTAAACATAGCATGATACCAATGCAATTCTAAAGTACTCTAAAATCCTTACCACTTATAAGCATTAGAAGACTTCTGCTCAAATCATATTTTGAAAAACAGATCACGAATAATTGAAACCTTTAACTGGATAATAAAATATTGAGAATGTCAAGAAGACCATTCATTTTCAATGTCTTGATGGAATTCTTATGTTAGTCTTATTTGAAATGAATCTATTAAACCCTTGTTCTTTATGTACTATAGTAAATACGCTACGTTTAAAGAACATGAGTAAGGCATAACTCATGGATACAAATGTTAAACTGGTGTCTACAGCAAATAATTTGGAACTACAATAGCCCTTTAAGTTTATCCAAGACCCTCAAACTATCGGGTATCTGTCTATTTACTATCGCTGTGTTCCATTAACCAAAGTCGAAAGCACTGGGTTGTTATTCACCATTCAAAAAAATAATTTGTGCATATAAAATCTTTATCGTAATATTGCAATCTAAATATAAGAACATGGGTGCTACCAAAACTGATCATTTCTCAGACAAACAAAACGAAATTTCTACACTTACCAAAGCTTTCGGGCATCCGGCAAGAGTTGCTATTATGGACTATTTACTTAAAGTAGATACTTGTATTTGTGGTGATATTGTTAACGAATTGCCTCTGGCACAACCCACCGTTTCACAACATTTGAAAGAACTCAAAAATGCAGGACTTATTAAAGGGGACATAGAAGGAAATACGATTTGTTATTGTATCGACGAAAAAGCTATTACCAAACTAGAAAGTTATTTCGCAATGATTTCCACAACATTAGTCAAGAAGAATAAAAAATGTTGTTAATCCTCCTGATTAATGTAATATGAAATTATTCACAATGAACAATTATCTAAGAACTACTTCAACTGAACATTTATTCCACGCCATAGAATCATCTGCCTGCTACCCGTTGCATCGTACTATAATTAAAGTAGATAGGTATCGATTCACTGGCGATTTATTTATATCAAACTTTGAATGGTCAGCTAACAGTTCATTGCAAAAAAAAAGTTCATTGAAAAACGACGTTTCACGCTACAATAAGATTAGCCTTCCATCTAAGAATCCAAAGAAAGACGATGTAGAAATTAAGGTCGATGGTCAATTTGAAACCAACAGAACATTTGATTTTATTGAAAAATACAGATTATTGAGTTCAAAAATGTTAATGCATTTTTACTAGCATTGTTAGTAATATGCCTATGAAAAAACTGATCTTGAAAATATATGAACAGATATAACAAACATCTTCCAATCCGTTTATTAGAAATTTATAACACCAAATTATGAAAAGATATATCGCTGAAATTTTAGGAACTTTTGCGTTGGTGTTTTGTGGAACTGGTGCTATCATTATTAACCAACAATCTTCAGGCGCCATTACCCACGTTGGTATCGCCATTACCTTCGGACTTATTGTTATGGCGATGATATACGCATTAGGGCATATTTCGGGTGCTCATTTAAACCCAGCAGTGACCATTGCATTTACATTGGCTAAAAAGTTTAAAGCGAAACAAGTTACACCATACATTATCAGTCAATTAGCTGGTGCTTTTCTCGCAAGTTTTGTGCTCAACTATTTATTCCCTACAAATGAATTTTTAGGAGCAACCATCCCTTCGGGAACACCCTTGCAATCTTTCATATTGGAATGTATTCTCACTTTCTTTCTCATGCTTGTCATCATCCATGTAGCTACAGGAAGTAAAGAACAAGGAATGTTTGCAGGGCTTGCGATCGGCTCAACTGTTTTGTTAGAAGCCATGTTTGCAGGACCTGTTAGTGGAGCGAGTATGAACCCTGCAAGATCATTAGCACCGGCCATAGTCAGTGGCCATATGGAACATTTGTGGGTTTACCTTACTGCAACAATATTGGGCGCCGCTTTAGCCATTCCAATATGGAAATTTCTAAATCAAAAAGACAATCCAATACTATGAAAATTGCATTATTCAGTGACATACATTCCAATCTTCCAGCATTAGAAGCTTTCTTTAAAGATCTTGAATCTACAAAACCCGATTCCGTTTTTTGTTTGGGTGATCTGGTTGGTTATAATGTTTGGCCCAATGAAGTCATCCAAGAAATTAGAAAAAGAGGTATACCAACGATTGCAGGAAATTACGATTTTGGTGTTGGTAGATCATCAGATGATTGTGGTTGCGCCTATAAAACAAATGAAGAAAAAGAAATGGGTGCTCAATCCATTGCACTGACCAATCAGTTGATTAAACCTGATGAACGACAATACCTGAGAACACTTCCGGCACATCTACAAGTGGAATATCAACTTAACAATGCGTCATTATTTTTATTGATGGTTCATGGAAGTCCCCGAAAAATAAATGAATATCTATTTGAAGACCGAGATCAAAAGAGTATGCTCCGTATATTTGAACATTCGAATGCAGATCTGTTGTTTTTTGGTCATACGCACAAACCTTATCACCGAATATTTGAATATGATATAGAGGGACAAAAAGCATTTCGCCATGCTATCAATTTAGGTTCAATTGGCAAACCAAAAGATGGAGATCCCAGAGCTTGCTATGTTTTGATCACAATCAATGACAACAGCAGTAAATTTGATAAAAACAGTATTCAAGTTGAATTTATTCGTGTAGCCTATGATGTAGAGAAAGCAGCAAAAGCTGTAGAAGCTAGTATACTGCCCAATGCTTATGCTGACATGTTACGAAAAGCATATTGAAATTTGTAATTAAATGAATCTATCAAAGGATATGCATACACCGGATTCTTATTTTTTAATAACCAGAGCCTTTACTATCTCATTTAGCCATTGGAGATGCCGGAAAAGCTATTTTCGGACCATTGTTTCAAACCATCTTTATTATTATATCTTGGTATTTCAGACCTGTTGACAGAAAAATAAGTTATGAAAATTAAATGATCCCGACATACTTTTGTGAACGAAAAAATAACATAAGTAGTAAAGCTTACAACACTTCCAGACCATGACCAACCCAAATATTACTTTGACCAAAACTGTAAAAGAAGATCTCTACGTATTGTTTGAATTTCAGCTTAACGAAGAAGCTATTTATTTAGCGGCATTTACACCGAAAGATCCATCTGATAAAAATGCTTACATTGAAAAATTCACAAAACATATAGCTGACCCTTACATAAATATGAGAACAATAAATTTCAATGATCAGATCGTGGGCAGTATAGCCAAATTTGTCTTGGAAGATGAGGCCGAGATCACCTATTGGATTGATAGAAAATTCTGGGGAAAAGGCATAGCAACATTAGCGTTGAACGACTTTTTGAAAAATGAACATACCAGACCAATCAAAGGTCGCGTTGCATTCGATAATTACGCCTCCCAAAAGGTTTTAGAAAAATGCGGCTTTATAAAAATTGGAAAGGATCACGGATTTGCCAACGCCAGACAAGCTGAAATTGAAGAATATATTTACAAACTACTGGATTGATTTTAGCATTAATCTATATCCTTAAAAAATCTAAGTCCATAAATAGGTGTAGGTCTCTACAACGTTTGCTTTATTGTCAAGTTACAAATTTTAGCTGAGTGTGCTTCACACTGCACGAATAGCATATAGAATTGTCTTATTGCAATACAAGTTCTGTAAAAAACTAGTTGTACTGAATTAGCACAAATTATGATTCAGTATGTTGTATCAATATTTGGCCCAATATGTCCTTTTCTTGACTGCATATATCTTTTTGATTTTGATAATTTTGCTTAATGAATAGGATACTCCATTTGTTAAAAAATAGTACATTCAGTAATACTAACTTCCACTCCATCCAATTCAGGGGCCCAATTTTAGTAGTATTATTAAATAAAATAAATAAATCACAATTAACCAAATATCAATAAATCGTTAAGAAATAAACATAATCCTTAAATATATTTAGGTACGTAACGAATAAAATCAAAAACTAAAAAAGACATTTTGAACGCTGAAAAAGACTTCTCCTTAATTAAAATATTAAATCAAATCATTGACTACCAATTCAGCGATATTAAAATAGAATTAAAAAATTAAATAAACAACCGTATTCCAAACAAAAACTATAATCCTAAAAAATAACAAATGAAAAAAATAAATTTAAAATTTATCTTACTTGTATTACTTTCCAATATACTATTAGCCCAAAATATAGATACCAAACATCTGACCTTGAATCTAAAATTTGATTGGCAAAAAAGACAAACTATTGGTACAGCAGATCTTACATTCTCTGTTTTACATACAACAGATAAAATACTCTTAGACGCAGGATATTTAAATATTAATTCCATCCTAATAACTAACAAACCATTAAAATTCAACTATCTTGGTGGAGATACAAATGATAATTTAGAAATAACTCTAGACCAATTCTATACCCCCAATACTTTCATTCAATTAACCATCCATTATCAGACTATGTACGAAAACAAAGCTGATCCGAATTCCATTTGGGGAAGCTTTGGCAAAGGATTACGCTTTCAGCAACCAACTTCCACTTCACCCACCAAGCGCAAACAAATATGGAGTAGTGGTGAACCCAACTATAATAAATATTGGTTTCCATGTAATGAAGATATTGCTGATATTCATACTATAGAACTTATTGCTACAGTAGAAAAACCTTTAATGGTTATCAGCAACGGAAATCTTATCGAAACTATTGAAAACAAAGACAGTACGAGAACTTATCACTATAATTCAAAAATGCCATTTCCCAATTATTTAGTATCATTAGTGGTGGGAGAATATGTTGACGTGCTTCAAAATTCAAATGGAATTGCTATACATAATTATGGATATCCTCAAGAATTTGAAGCAGTAAAAGCTACTACCGAACTACTCCCTGAAATGATGCAATTTATAGAAGAAAAAACAGCCTATAAATATCCTTATCCACATTACACTCAAGTAGTCGTACAGGACTACCCATTTCCTGGATTAATTGGCCAACATAGAGCTTCTATAATATCTGATAATTATATTGATGATTATGGTGTTCATAAAGATTTTAAATATTTGTGGGATGGTGTTGCAGTACAAGCATTAACAAATCAATGGTTCGGGAATTTATTAATGCCCAAGTCCTGGGATGATATTTGGCTCAACAAAGCTTTTGGACCGTATTTTGCCGGATTGTTTACTATAAAAGACAATTCCAAAACAGAATATTTAAGTTATTACCTCCCCTTTGAAAAAAATAATGCTCTTGCCAATTGGAACGCCAAAAATAAACATCCATTGGTTACTCAGAATATAAAAGATCCAATAAACTTACCAAATGATAATGATAACAATTATAAAGGTTCCTTGGTATTACGGATGTTACAAAAAGAAATTGGAGAAAGCGACTGGTGGAAATCTGTTCAGCTTTTTGTAAAATCAAATGCGAACAAACAAATTAATACTAAAGATTTTCAACAAGCAATTGAACAAACCACTGGCAAATCCTATCAATGGTTTTTTGATCAATGGATTTACAAAATGGGTTTGCCAAGATTTAAAGTAACTAAACAATACAACACCTCAAAAAAAGAATTGAAATTAATTGTAAATCAACTTCAAAATAAAGATAGCAGCACTGAATATGAGCAAGCAGATTTCTTTCAAGGTAAAATGGATATTGAAATTGATCATAATATAATGCCCATTCAAATCCAACCTAAGAAAGAGAATATATACTACTTTACATTATCAAAAGCTCCGGATTTCGTCAATTTCAATTTTGAAGAAAACTGGATATGTGAGACGGTATACCTTCAATCGACACACGAATATTTATATCAATTGTCACAAAGTCATGATATAGTAGCCAAACAAAAAGCATTAGACCAGTTGGTTGCGATAGCTCAGGATACCAGCACTAGTCCAATGACAAAAAATAAAATAATTCATGCATTTCAACAAGAAATTACATCAAATGGTTATTGGCGTTACAGACAATATGCTCTAGTCTCCTTACGCAAAATATTGACCCTACCTTACGATGATTATACTACCACTATGCTTCTAAACCTAATCATTTCTGAAAAGTCATGGTTGAAAGCCTCAGCAATTAATATGCTAGGAAACACTAAAAATGAAACCTATGTTGACATATATCAAAAGGCGCTGTATGATAACAGCGATAGAGTGATTAATGCGGCTGCAATTGCCTTAGGCAAAACCAAAAGCATTAAAGCTAAAGAAATACTTATTGCCTTAGACAAAAAGCCATCCTGGAAAAATCAAAGTCGAATCAGTTCATTAAATGGTTTGGAACAATTGGGAGATACCAGTACAGTAGATTTTATTATAGAATGTATTAAGGACAATCAATCCCCCCGTTGGTACCTTGCAACACCAGTCTGGGATTATCCTTTTACTGCAATTAACACATTAGTTGCACTCGGTAAAGCGGAATTAGCCTACCCCATTATCTTTGACCGATTCCAAAAATCATTACAAGACAACGATCTCAATGACATCTTCCAAAATGTACAACTTATCGATCTGCTAAAACTAGAACAATCTAAAGAAGTTTACGTATTATTACAACAAAAATTTAAAAACGATCCAGACATTTTAAAAACAATATCAATGTATGAAAGTAATTTTTTAGAAAGTATAAAAAAATAAAAATGATTACTTATATTCTGTCAAGTTATCTTCATGTTAAAAGAAACTAAATTTTCTAAGTATGAAAAAAGTGTTCCTCTTAGTAAGTATATTCAATTCAATATCAACTTTTGGACAACAAACCTTGCCCATAATTAAAGCTCATTCAAAAAATGTATCCATTAATGATGGAGGATTTTTGGATCAAAATGCTTGGTCATTGTCACCGGAGACTAAACCTGATATTTATATAGCAGATCGGTCATCTAAATCCAAATGGGTGGTTTTTTATACAGATATCGATTCTATAAAAGTTAAAATTAAACCCGGGGGTAGTTTTGATTTTATTATACTTTTAAATGGAAATGATACCTGTTATACAAGAATAGTAAGTTCCAAATCAATAAAAAACTCCATGATACCTTCTGAAAATAGATCAGACACTATCTCGTTTACGCTTAACCAATTCGATGCCATTCATGTCAAGGGCATAATAAATAGTACAGACACCATAAATTTACATTTTGATATCGGAACACTTGATTTTCGATTAACTAGAGAAACATTAGGTAGATATAAATCGCAAAGAATTAATCAACTCAAATTAGGGAGTCTTGTTTGGAATTTGCCTAATATACAAACGGCAAATCAAGCATCACATGGTATGGATGGGAGATTTGGATGGCGCGTTTTTGATGAAAAAATTATTGAAATTGACTATGATAATAAATTTATCGTCATTCACAACACCTTGCCCAAAAAGATGAAAGGATATAAAAAATCCAAGATTAAATTCATTCAATCCTTATTTTGTATTGAATCAGCTATTGAATTGAATAACAAAAAATATATAGGTGATTTTTTGTTTGATACCGGATCCGATCTCACTATGGTGATTCATCCAACCTGGATGAAGAATCAAGAATTTCCGAATACCTTAGAAGTGGTTAAAAAATCGTCTTTTAGTGATGGTGCTGGCAAAAAATACGAGACCATCATGGTATCCGTACCTAAGCTATCCGTTAATACATTTGAACTTAAACATATACCTTGTTCCATACTTGGATATGAAGGTCCAAGTTCAGCGCCCATAAATTATTTTGGAAATGCCCTACTTAAACGATTTAATATTATAATAGATTTGAAAAAAGACCATATCTATTTGAAACCAAACAGCCTATTCAATACAGCTTTTAAAATGCCAAACTAAATTCAAAAGATCAATGATAATATGTATACATTATTTGGCATAAATGATCCAATAAATAGGGCGTTATTTTAAAAAAGATCTTCATTAATAAATGTACAGCTAATATTAATACTGATGTTGGAAATAAAGCCGATATGTGAACATTGTAAGAAGTCCTTGCCAAACGATAGTTCGAATGCCATGATTTGTACTTTTGAATGTACCTTTTGTAGAGATTGTGTTGATCATATTCTAAATAATGTTTGCCCAAACTGTGGCGGGGGTTTTGAAAAAAGACCAACCCGTCCTAAACATCTTTTGGATAAATATCCAGCCAGCTCAATTCATTATTCTAAACCCATTAATAGTCATGAATTCGCAATGAAACTTAGGCAATACGAAAATATAAAACCAAATCAAAGATAAAATATCGCTTACTATCTCCTAATTGTATACTTTCTGTTTATTTTATACCAGTAGATTTACGCCATAACAATTTCAACTTTTTAACTGAGGTTTTATGCCCTTTAAATCCATAAAACAACCATAAGTTGTCAAAAAACAACTCATTGTAGTGTGTATACAACGAATAGTAGCTGCTTTTTTTAGCCAAAGCTGCTAGGGCATGATAACTTTGCATCAACAAAAACTTACAATATGTTTCATTCAAAATCAATTGGTAATAAAATGACCGAAGCTAGGAAGAAGGCTAATCTTTCACAAGCCGAGCTTGCTCAGCAGATATCTATTAGTTCACAAGCAGTCGGCAAATGGGAACGCGGCGAATCTTTGCCGGATATCACAACATTAAATCGTGTAGCAGAAATCCTTGGAGTGGATCTAAACTATTTTTCTGAACGCTTTCCATCGTCAGAAAAAGTAGACATGCACAATGAGTTCTCAATCAACAAATCAACAGGGTCAGAATCTTTCGGTCAAAAGATATCAGATACTAAAGTTGATAAAAAACAAAGCTGGGATATGTCAAGGTTAAACCTGTTGGATAGTGATTTTTCAGGTTTAAATAACTTACGTGATAAATTCAGTTCATCCAATATCCAAAGATGCTTATTTATCGGCTCACAGATGTCAGGAATAGTATTAAACAGCAATAATATAGATCGGTGTGACTTTTCTGACTCAGATATCAGCAATTGCCAATTTCAAAATTCTAATTTGGATAATACTAAATTTAATAAATGTTCGCTCAAAGAAACTGAATTTACAAAATGTAATATTGGTAAATGTGATTTCTCTGAATCCGACTTTACTAAAAGCACATTTAAACTAAGTAATTTTGGAGAAAACAATATTACTAAAGCTATTTGGAAAAGTACCACTTTTGTTGAGATGCAGCTCCAGGATGTTGTTTTTGATGGAATTATAGAAGGATGCTTTTTTGAACATTGCACTTTCTATAATGTTAAGTTCCAAAATGCTACATTGATCAATACCTTTTTTAAAAACAACAAGAAATTCAATCGGGTGAGGTTTATTGATTGTAAGGTGGATAAACTAACTTATGCATTCTTGAAAAGCAATCTGGCTAATTTGAGTGGGCTCACCTTAATCTCTTAACTGTAAATCCTAAGAATATTGCTACTCCAAGGTGTCATTTATTGGTTGGCCACAACCTTTAAATAAGTTGTCATATCTGGTCAGATTTCGCAAATGAACCACTGAAACGCTCTAGTACACTACTATTTTTTAAAATGATACACCCATGGAATTGATTGGATTAGTATATAATATAGCAAAAAATGTAACCCTAAATATTCCAATATAAACTTATTGTTAAATTTATTATCATACGATCTTTATCTAATAAATAACAGACAGATTCCATTAAGTTTGCAGATTATTAAACATATCATGGAAAACAAAAAATGGCTTGACGCTGAAATGCATGCAATCGAAAAGAAACTTATCGATGCCGGTTTAAATCACAAAAAGCTCGTCAGTTCACTGCATGAAACACAACAAAAAAGTGCCACAAACCTAATTCAATATCTAGCTCTGCGAAATGAGGACATTCGCGTATTACAGGATAAATTACATCAGGCTGGATTATCAAGCTTAGCAAGTTCGGAAAGTCATATTTTAAAACAAATACAATCCATTAGAGAGATTCTAGGTGCCACTCTAAAGGAAAAGGATATTTCACAAATCGATTATTATGGTGCTCAAAATACTTTAAATAAATTCGCAACCGAGTTGTTTGGATTTAAAAAAGATCCTTCTATCCCTCATATAATGGTCACGCTGGATACCTCGTTTGAAAATAATGCTCAATTGATAAGAAGCCTGATGGAGGCCGGCATGAATGTGGCTCGAATTAATTGTGCACATGGGAATGAAAAAAACTGGAGGTCTTTGATTGAAGCAGTACACAATGCATCTGATAAAAGCGGCCGTGCATGCAAAATATACATGGATATCGCAGGACCTAAAATGCGTGTTGATTTGCCAGGCAAAGGCAAAGATAAAGGTAAATTAAAAGTAACCATAGGGCAGGAAATTTTATTGGTTGAATCCGGAGAAGAAATTGAACGCAATCAAGAGGTAATATCATGTTTTGAACACGGGGTTTTTACACATTTAAAAGATGGTGAAAGAATTATTATAGATGATGGAAAAATTGAAGGAATAGTAATCAATAAAAATGGAAGTAACCATCTAAAAATCACAAGAATTTCTTCAAAGAAACCATTTATTAAAAAAGAGAAAGGCCTAAATCTGCCTGACACCCAAATTAATTTAGAGGCACTTACTAAAGTCGACCTAAAAGTAATTCCATTTATCGCTAAAAATGCAGACCTTGTAGGATGTAGTTTTCTTAGAACCGCTAAAGATGTTAAATTAATCAAAAATAAACTTAAGAAATACAACAATAATCCAAAACTGATTTTAAAAATCGAAACCCCTGAAGCTGTTATCAATTTACCATCTTTATTACTTGAAGCCATGACAGAAGAATCATTTGGAGTCATGATAGCTCGGGGTGACCTTGCTGTCGAAATAGGTTTTGAAAGACTAAGTGAAATTCAAGACGAAATTCTATGGATTTGTGAGGCTGCGCATGCTCCTGTTATTTGGGCTACTCAAGTTTTAGAAACTTATAGCAAATCTGGCTTTGCCACTAGAAGCGAAATTACTGATGCAGCCCACGCTGCGAAAGCAGAATGCGTAATGCTAAACAAAGGAGATTACATTGTTGACACCATTAAACTTTTAATAAATATCCTAAACAAAAGCGGAGGTCATCGTCATAAAAAACGCTACAGTATGCGTCCTTTAAATATTGCTACCCATTTCTTAAATCATTCGAATTCGATTAAAAAAACTTCCCGTATCAAGACAAATGAATCCTAATTTTTTATAAGTGTGGTCCATATATCACTTTCATCTACATTATTTTCAACATCCATTTTTAAATTATTTTTAGTACAACCCCACTGATATTACAAAAATTGAATTCAACAATTTTAGTTTCAGATATAGTGCTAAAAGTTTTAGATGAATTATTTAGTTTGGTTTTTTTAAAGCACATCTAAAATTTTTTAATTAGGAAGCATAAAAGTTTCAGGAATGGTTAACTTTGATCTGCAATATAGCATTTAACAAATAATCAACTAAACAAATAAAAATGAAGTACAAAATCGGAAGCAAAGAATCACCTATGTTATTAAAAACACCGCCATTAACCAGTGAATATACTATGCACGTGGACCAAAAAGATGGTAAGGACATCCTAGTCTGTACCGTAGGCAAAACGGTCCTACATTACAACATAAACTGCCTGGATGATTTACATAACATGTTAAAAAAACACGGGGATTGGATGGAACTTGGCAGTGCTGATGAACAAAAACCTGCCAAAGAAGGAACTGTAGAAGCATGGGGACGCTCTGAAAACAATCCTGCAGGAGGTTGGTATGGACTTAAAAAAGGACTTCGCGGACGTTTTGGAATGTATATACCACCATTAATGGAAAAACTAGGACTAGCCGAGCTTACTCACGACGCTAAGGGTAATAAAATGAAAGCTAAATAGTACCTGCCTTGAGAAAAGTAAACCAATGGTCAATACTTAATAATAGGAATTGTATTTCTAATAAATACATGGTTAGTTAAAAATCCCTCTTGGTCCAGATAATTTTTTGCTAAAATTGAGGAAATTAAATATTGATATTTGTTAAAATAGTTTAATAAAGAAAACTCAAGTAGAAAATGAGATATCACTTATTTGAATTTGAAGACTTAAAATGGTTTCCGAATTCTATAAGAGAAGGCGGAACGGATTACCTTCGATATTTTTTGAACGCTGTTGAATTTTATAAACCCATTATTCCTTTAATTTCTGAGACCCTTTGCGAAATCAAGGAACATCATATAATTGATTTGTGTTCAGGAGGCGGTGGGGCTATTGAACAAATCAATAAGGAACTTCAAAAAAATACAAAAGAGCCCATCACGATAACACTTACAGATAAATTTCCAAATACTAACGCCTACAAACATTTAAAAGAAAAAAACAATAATCAAATTGATTTCTTAGATGATTCCATTGATGCTAAAAATGTTCCAAAAGATCTCAAAGGACTCCGTACTATGTTCTCTGCCATACATCATTTTGATCCCGACACCATTATTAAAATTTTAAAAAATTCAGTTGAGCATAATGCAGGAATATGTTTTTTTGATGGAGGTGATAAGAATATATTTACCATATTCGGCATTGTCATCTTCCATCCTATTGCATTTATATTATTTACGCCATTTTTTAAACCCTTTAAATTATCAAGATTATTTTTTACATACATCATTCCCCTAATTCCATTAACTACAGTGTGGGATGGATGCGTTTCTATCTTGCGTTTATATAACCCTAACGAATTGTTGGGGTTCGCAAAACAGGTAGAAGATCATAACTATATATGGAAATCAGGCAAGGTTAGAAATAAATTGGGTATGAATATAACTTACTTAATTGGATACCCAAACAGTAACAAGGGATAAAATGAATGCACTTAAATTTATCTTAAGTTCAGTTATCATCACTTTATTGTTATTAATCAGTGTGGTTTTGGTAGATACTTGTTTCCAATTTCTACAGCATTTGAAAAATAATACTACACCCATTTCTGTATCCACATTTTCAAATCAAGAAATGGTCCTTGGAATGATTAGTGATTCTTTAAGAGCCATATTGTTATGCTATTTGTTCCCACAACTCAAACATGCGGGCGAATCTATAGTTGTCGGTATAAAATTTGGTTTGACTATTAGCGGTATAATGAGTACTTTGTGGCTAATATTTGGTTATTTAGAATTGAAATTAGAAGATCCCAATTTTTTCTTGATCTTTGATGGCATAATTTTTATAATACAGGGAATTTTAAGTGGTATCGGATTACATATTCTTTCCAAAAGAAAATTAATCTGATCAATATGGTTTTTCTTTATACAATAAATCTAATATTTATAAAACGAATTGGGAATTAACTTCCTTAAATCTTAAAAAATATAATGGTAAAAACCTATTTATCCGTCCTAACTAAGCATATGGTTATCGTCATACCATGCCCACTCCAAATAAATATACCGTAGTTAACCTTATGAATGATTGATAAGTTTAATTATTACACTTTTACAAATTCATATAAATTTTGAAAAATACTCCAACCTTTCTACTATTTATGAAATATTTTGCAATTCTAGTCGTATCATTATATCTAATAAGATGCAATCGACATACTACAATAGAAAAAACAAATAATACTGTTACTAATGAAATTACATTTCCCTTTAAAGAACATAGAAGTGATTTTTTAAATCCTTTATCAACAACTTCACTAGACCAAAATATACGAAGTATTTTCCAGGACAACAAGGGAATATTTTGGTTTGGAACTAATGGAGCAGGTGTCTACCGTTTTGATGGTATACAATTAAATCAATTTACTGAGAAGGATGGACTATCCAATAATCAAATTTTAAGTATCCAAGAAGATCAATTTGGAAATATTTGGTTTGGCACAGGTATTTTCGGTGTCAGTAAATTTAATGGTAAAACTTTTACTTCCTATACAAACAAAGAGCGATTGCAATTCAGTAAAAACTTTAAAAAAGATTGTAAAATTGTTCAGAAAGATTTATGGTTTTATGCCGGTGGTGGCGTTTATCATTATCATGACACATCATTCGTATATTTACCTTTAGCTGAAACCAAATCCATTTCTGATCAATCACTTACGTCACCCTTTGTGCTCAGTCGATTTGCAGTTTACAGCATACTCAAAGACAAAAAAGGCAATGTTTGGTTAGGAACACAAGCTCAAGGTGTATTACGTTATAATGGCAAATCTTTTACATGGTTTACTGAAAAAGGTCTGAGTGGTTCTGCTGTACTTAGCATATTCGAAGATCGACGAGGAAACATTTGGTTTGGAAACAATGGCGCCGGATTATTTCGTTTTGATGGAAAAACCTTAACAAATGTTACAGAAGAAAAACAACTAATGAATTATGAATTTAAAGTTTCCGGGGCTTCGAACACAAACACCTTAGCTCGGATTTATTCTATAAATGAAGATGACTTTGGAAACCTGTGGATTGGAACTGTAGACGCTGGCGCTTGGAAATATGATGGAACTAACCTAACTCATTATACTATGAAGGATGGATTGTCCAGTAACGCGGTGAATACGATTTATAAAGATAAAAACGGTCAACTCTGGTTCGGAACAGATGAAAACGGAATTTGCAAGTTTAATGGAATCACATTTCAAAAATTTAACTTACAATAGTTCTCTATTTCACATTAAATTAGATCATCAAAAATGGATTTTCCAAATCTTTTGAAATAAAGACTTAATAAATATATTTAAAATCATGAACGTAAAAATCCGTTTAGCGTTGTATCATTTGCTCATGATATAAATATTTTAATAAACCACACACCGCGAATTATAAAATTGTTCGATCTTGCATCATTCAAAGTCTTTCGACGCATCAAATATTATAAGTCACATCACAAATTATTGAACCTATCCTAAACTTGAATATAAATTAGAATTTTTGTTACTTTGCGGATATATTAGTGTATTTCTTTTCCTGAAGAAGGGATATTCAAGGTATTTCAATCGATAACCAGAAACATATGTTTTTTCTAAATTCTAAATCACACACAAAATGTATACCACAGTATTAGCACTACATTCCATCTTTCGATGGCTTGTACTCATCAGCTTAGTCATTGCAATATTCCAGGCTTACAAAGGCTGGATCTTGAAAAAACCATTTTTGAGCCAAGACAATGCTATTCGACACTGGACTGCTACCATCGCGCATGTACAACTCATGATTGGCCTTTGGTTATACTTTGTCAGCCCGCCAATGGATTATTTTATGAAAAACTTTAAAGATGCCGTTCATCAAAAAGAAATTCGATTTTTCGGAATGGAACACAGCATCATGATGGTCGTGGCCATAGTGTTAATTACAATTGGATCTGTAATAGCTAAACGAAAATCTACGGACCAGGACAAATTTAAGACTATAGCCATTTGGTTTACCATAGGGCTCATCATTATCCTGATATCTATTCCATGGAGCTTCTCTCCATTTGTAAGTCGGCCTAATTTTAGGTCTTTTTAGATCGGCATAATAGGCAATATCAATCATGTTAAAACCATATTGGTTTTGGGATTAACTTATGGCTGTGATCTTTTGTTCCGATTTGAGTTAAATAGAATTGAACGTTACTACTTTATTTCAAAACTGAACTTATTTATATGCATCAATGAATCAAGCCCAATTGATTTTGTTACAAAAAACCAAAATACTATATAAAAAATTTTAGGTATTGAAAATGATTATATATTTTTGATATGAATTAGCAGGTCTTATACCTATGCGATTTCAAATTGGTAGTCGGATAGATACTGACTATGTTTTGAATTGAATATTTATTAGTAAACCAATTAAAAGTTAAGTCATATGGCAGTCAATGTTTATGACGGGTTCACCAATCAAATTGCACGGGAAACATTCCGATGCCTTTCTTACAATAAAGAGGCTTTTACTATTGAGTGGTTAGTTGAACCAGAAGGCTATGTCCCATTTGAACACATCCATCTCAATCAAGATGAAATATTTCATATCAAGAAAGGTGAAATGCGAATACTCATTGAAGGCAAAGAACATATTGTCCCCGCAGGAGAATCCATTATTGTCCCCAAAGGTACGCCGCATCTTGCCTACAATAACAAACCTGAACGATTAGAAAGTATCGTAGAATATAAACCAGGACTTGACAACTATAAGTTTTTCCAATGTTTTGGTGGATTACTTATTGATGGAGATACTTCCAAAAATGGCACTGTTAATATTCCAAAAATGTGTTATTTCACAAAGAAAATGAATGCACAGAGTATAACTAGACCAACCAGTATTCCAGCACCAATTTTTAAAATAGCCATCCATATTTCATATATCATCGGGTCTATAGTAGGTTGGAAAAAACTTTATTTTAAATATACAGGTGATCATTAAATCTATAAATTCACATTTTGGGCACTATTAAAACTTTAAGAAATTGTAAAAACGGACACCAATATTATAAAACCAGCGACTGTCCTGTTTGTCCTATCTGCGAAGTAAAACGAAAACCCAAAGACCATTTTTTTGGATTACTTGCGGCCCCTGCAAGAAGAGCATTAGAAAATAATGGTATTACGACCTTACAACAACTTTCAAGCTATACCGTGGAAGAAATCATGGAACTTCATGGCATAGGAAAAACCACTATTCCAAAATTAAGAGTTGCTTTAACTGAAGCAGGTTTGACGTTTAAAAACAAAAGCTAATTATCAGAAAGCATACATGGCTAATCATTCATTAACTTTTGCAGTATGTATGGTATTTAAATTTTACTATCTTTTCATTGATGAAATAAACCAATTCTAAGAATCGGTTAAAAATATAATAATTTACATTATTTTCACATGGTCTATTCCTAATTAAATACGGTTACGATATTAGACTTAATTTATGTTGAATATATAGAAATGGTAATCCTAAATAATTTATAATATATGTTAAGAATAATTTTAATCGCGATAGTACTTACAATAAGCTTAAACAGCATTAATACCTATGGTCAAGGTTGCAGTGATGCTGGAATGTGTACCATAGCAAGCTTTAAACCTTCCAATTCAAACAGCGATTCGAGCACTAATAATCAATTCACTATAGGTTTATATTATGGAAAGGCTGACCACTCCATTACAGTTTGGGGAAATTATATAGAATACCAAAGGCAATTAACTCAACAATTAGGTTTTGGAGCCAAACTCACCACCTTATCTCAACATGGAAATGGAATAAACGCCTTTGGAATCAGTGATTTATTTTTATCAGGAAACTACAAGTTCATTGATCTTTTAAAATTCACCCTAGGATTAAAAATACCATTAATAAGTAAGAGCTTTATTAGTTCCAAAAAGACACTGCCTATGGATTATCAATCTAGTTTGGGCACTTTAGATTTGTTGGTTGGAATTGGATTTGAAATAAAAAATGTACAATTTGGTTTGGCATTACAGCAACCATTAAACCAAAACAAAAATGAATTCATTGCTGAAAACCAGTCCATAAATTCAATTTTGAGAACATTTCAAACGACCAATAAATATAAACGGAATGGAGACCTATTGTGTAGACTTTCATATAAAATTAAATTAATTAAGAATTTACATTTGACACCTGGCGTCTTACCCATTTATCACCTTTCAAATGATCATTTTACAGACACAAGCGGTGTGGAAAGAGAAATTATTGGATCTCAAGGTTTAACCTTGAATGGAAATCTGTACCTTGATTATCAGCTCAATTCAAAACATTCCATCCAATTTAATGCAGGAATTCCATTTATTGTTAGAGATACAAGACCTGATGGATTAACAAGAAGTTTCATTACAAACCTGGAGTACAGACTACGATTTTAATCATTCTTTACTTTTATTAAAAAATAAAGGAATGGGGTTTATCCTTCAATCAAACCATTTACTTAATGTTTAGTATGGTATCAATACTTAATTCATGAGTGATTTTTAAAGTAATAAAACTTGTTACAACAGCTCAAATATACTTGTAAACCAATTTTTTATAAAAAAATTTATACTTGATTTTCAATAAATTATGACAATTTTACATGATTTAATGTAAATTTTACTTGACATTTTGTAAATCTTACATATCTTTGTATTTTACTTTAAAACATCAATTTATGGATCTTCGTAGAAATCATATAAACCAGCGGGTTTTAGTTTATGCCATTTTGTGGATCGCAAGTTACACTTGCAGCATTTTAACTCTCAAATCGTTCAATCTTCCCGTTGAAGTCGGACTGGTGCTGACTTTTGTAACCATTCTGGCCTTTTCTGTTTTCATTTACAAATATTACAGGAGCATTTTCTTTATGGATGAAGTGCAAATAAAAATTCAAATGGAAGCAGTAATCATCGCCTTTTCATTAGGTTTGATGTTACTAATGACCTTAGGGCTCTTAGATCTTTTTATAACCTTAAACAAAGAAGATTGGAGTTACAGGCATATAGTACCACTTTTTGCAACATTCTATTTCATCGGTTTATTTATGTCAAAACGCAAATACCTTGTTGATCATGAAAAACACGATTAAAGTGGAACGAGCTAAGAAAAACTGGACCCAAGCAGATCTGGCAACACATATTGGTGTTTCAAGACAAGCCATAAATGCTATTGAAACGGGAAGGTTTGTACCTTCTACCCTTTTAGCACTAAAAATGGCGAGCGTCTTCGGAACAGCCGTAGAAATAATTTTCCAACTAGAACCTACAGATTGATGAATGGATATAATTGGACTAAAAAAACTGTAAATCATTTATTAAATAAAATTAATATTTTATCTCCTAGTATTAGTATAGAAATTTAAAGGTTGACATATTACCTTTGCTTAGATCCTAGTTTCTTTCAATAATGATTTATATCTAATTAATAATAAAATCTAAACTATGGCTGAAAAAAAATCCAAACTTGTTGAGATTAAAACCAAACCAACCAGTGCCAGTGTTGAAGATTTTATAAATAAATTAGCGAATGACCAACAACGCAAAGACAGTTTTAAACTCATAGAATTATTTAAAAATGCAAGTGGTGAAGAGCCTAAATTATGGGGCAGCAGCATCATTGGATTTGGCAATAGAAGATACAAAAGTCCTGCAACCGGAAGGGAAGTCGATTGGTTACTCATTGGTTTCTCACCGCGTAAGGCAAACCTTTCTTTATATATTAGTGTAGGTATCAAGGAGCACGCCGAATCACTTACCAAACTTGGTAAACATAAAACCGGAGTTGGATGTCTTTACATCAATAAACTTGACGATATCGATCTTACAGTTCTAAGACAAATGATTGATATTACTTTAAAAAACAGGAACAACAATTAAACTTGGTATAAAATTAAAAACCAAGTCTATGTATTAGGTTTACGAAAAAAAATAATATCTATAACGCAAATATTTGATTCCCATTTATATTCTTAAACCAATGATGCAATTATAATTTTTAAAGATTAGATCTAACCTTAACCTCAAGCATAAATGAAAAAACAAGAATTGTCATCTAAATTAAGTAAAGAATTACTTACTACTCTAAATGAACGCTTTTTAAAAAACACCGATCGTCATAAAGGACTAGAATGGTCTAAGGTTCAAACAAAATTAGAAGCCAATTCTCAAAAAATGTGGTCCCTGTATGAAATGGAACGAACAGGCGGTGAACCAGATGTTGTAGATTTTGATAAAAAAACAGGTGAATTTATTTTTTATGACTGCGCAGCGGAAAGCCCCAGCGGTCGAAGGAGTCTATGTTATGATGATGATGCATTACAATCCAGAAAAGAAAATAAACCCAAAAATAGTGCTGTAGAAATGGCAACAGAAATGGGTATTGAACTTCTAACAGAAGACCAATATCGAACCTTACAGGAATTAGGTCCATTCGATAGAAAAACTTCGAGCTGGGTAAAAACACCAAAAAAGATTAGAGAACTTGGTGGTGCCATTTTTTGTGATCGACGATATGATACCATCTTTATGTATCATAACGGAGCAGAATCTTACTATGCTGCAAGAGGATTCAGAGCATCTCTAAGGGTTTGAAAACTTACTTATAATGCATTATTTTAAGTACTGTGGTTGACTATAATTCAATATCTCACTTGCTCAAATAATTGAAAGGACTACGCTCATAGAAAAATAGATCGGTAAGTTTCTTTTAATGATTACAGAATTTATTTCAATAAATATGCAGAAAAAAGAAATAGAAACATTTTATCCGACTAACAGACAAGAATGGCGACAATGGCTATTAGAAAATCATAATAAAAAAAAATCCATTTGGCTTGTTCATTATAATAAAAAATCAAATATGCCATCCGTTTCTTGGAGTGATGCGGTCGACGAAGCACTTTGTTTCGGATGGATTGATAGCACCAGAAAATCACTTGAAAGTGATAAATTTATTCAATTTTTCACCAAACGCAAACCAACGAGTGTATGGTCTAAAATCAACAAAGAAAAAATTGAACGATTAAAACAAGAAGGACTGCTTATGCCTGACGGTTATGAAAGCATAATGATTGCCCAACAAAATGGAACTTGGAATATTTTGGATGATGTTGAAAAACTAGAAATTTCCGAAGACCTTGAAAAGGAGTTCAATACTCGCGAAGGTTCAAAGGAATATTTTCTCAGCTTAAGTAAGTCGGTAAGAAAAAGTATGTTGCAATGGATAAAACTTGCCAAACGACCTGAAACCAGACAAAAGAGAATCATTGAATTAGTGGAAAACGCCAGTCTTGAGATTAAACCCAAACAATTCAGATTATAATAATGTAGATCATCCATGATGATGAAGTCAATTAAAAAATATAGCAGATACTTTTTTTGAATATAAATTATCTCCATACCATTCAAAAATGATTCATTATCACAATACCAGTAGGATCAAAGTTTGGTTTATATGAACTTAGCTTAAATCTTTATCATTGATCATTTAAATTGATCTTTTAGTGTTATCTACCTAATGTTAAAAAATGATGAACTAAATAACAAATAAAAGATTTTAATTATCTTTACCCATGTATCTGGTTATAAGCCTGTTGAACGAATTTATACCATTAGATTATAAATTTTTATGTAATAGGTCCACCTGAGTACGCTCATAATATTTGGATAAATGGCAACCAATAAAACATCAGAAACCAACAACAGCGTAATTGAATTTATTAATTCATTCGTCGACAAAGAACAGAAAAGAAAAGATAGTTATGAATTGATAGAATTCATGCAATCCCTTACAGGGTTCGAACCCAAAATGTGGGGACCCAGTATCATTGGTTTTGGATCCTATCACTACAAATACAAAAGCGGGCATGAAGGTGATGCCCCATTAATCGGTTTTTCTCCACGTAAAGCTGCTATTTCCCTATACGTTTATTCAGGACTTCCGGAACACGAATATTTATTGAATGATCTGGGTACTTTCAAAATGGGAAAAGTTTGTATCTATATCAATAAATTATCTGATATTGATCAAGGGGTTCTTAAAAAGCTGATTAATGAATCCATACAATATATTCGTTCAAAATACAATACATGGTAATCCATGTTAAAAAAGTTTGAATTGTATTTATAGACCAAGCTTTACGAAAGCATTAAATGAATAAAAAAAAATTCTCAACTATAAAAAATAAACTAATATGGCTACAGTAAACATTTATCTTACATTTAATGGCAATTGCCTGGAAGCATTTAATTTTTACAAATCAGTTTTCGGTGGAGATTTTCCTTATGTTGGAAAATTCAATGAGATGCCATCTCAAGAAGGCATGCCGCCAATGAGTGTTGAAGACGGTGAAAAAATTATGCATATTTCACTACCTGTTAGTAAAGAAACGATGTTGATGGGTAGCGATACGGGAGGTGAATGGTCATCCCATTTTTCTATGGGGAACAATTTTTCGATTTCTGTAAATACTGAAAGTACTCAGGAAGCCGATCAATTATTTAACGGATTATCCCTAGACGGGCAGATCACAATGCCATTAGCCAAGACTTTTTGGGGTTCATACTTTGGCATGCTCACCGACAAATTTGGAATCAATTGGATGGTAAGTTTTGATGAAAAGCCTCCAGTATAAACCATGTCTAGAAATGATGTGATTTAAAGATTCATTTCACACTATAAGTAATAAAAAATTTAAAGGATCATTTGTTATTAATAAATGATCCTTTAAAACATTTGGTATATGTCAATTATGAAACCTATTTGAATTACATTCATATTCCATAAATAATTCGAAATTAGAATTGATATCCATTTGAACCATTTTACATTTCATGTATTTATACTATAAATATTAAATTTTTAATAAAGAAACATCCTTGTATGTTTTACCTGCGTCACCATACTTCTAATAATTCATTTACCACATCTTATTATTTGAATTAATTTTAGCATGTTAAAATTGGAAATTATTTATAAAATTAGATTAGGCTCCCTTCCCTTTTCAAGATGACTGAACGATTCCATCTCATTCTTGTTAAGAGATGGATAAAGTGTGGCAACACTTTAAGTGAAGGATCGTGTTAGCGAATATTAGGGCTGGGGATGGGTTCGCTTACTTTGGTACTGGATTCCCACTAATTATACAAATCAATAAATATGCGAAACTTAAGTTATACTATAAATCTTTTTTTACTTTAATACATCCCGTATGACCACTCAAGTCACCGTAAAAACCATCTTCAATTGTTCATTAGAACGCGCCTTCAAAACTCCTATGCTCTGTGATGTCTCAAAAGTTCATACCGGCTTTGGAATCATGCCAAAAGTAACTCATTGCACAGAAGATGCAAATTGGGGAAAACCTGGATTTGGTAAAAAAGTTTATGCGGCAAAGTCCTTCACATTTAAAGGAGGAGAAGCATCAAGTGATCAAGTAATCGAACGCATTGAAAATAAATACTGGCGCATTGAAGTCAGTAATTTTACAGCATGGATGTTAGGTTTTTCAAAATTTGTCGGAGAATGGCAGACAACTGAACTTGAACCAAATAAAATCTTAATAAAATATACCTATACCATGCATTCCGATGTTGCAATACTCTATCCCCTAAATTGGCTTTTTACCAAAATATTCTGGCGCATTTATATGAAAAGAGTATTGAAAAACATAAGGCAATTAGCATATTCTGAAGCACCTTATTTGTATCAATAATAGAAAACGACACTTTATTGCAAGTTTTATTTCAGCTAGTATATCAAACTGCTTAAATGATCCTTTTTTGGGTAGATAAAAAATATCTAATAAGCAAAGCAACAAAATCAGACAATCTTAGATTACAATATTGAAACATGAATCATTCAATAGGTCATCAATTGATTTTGGACAACAACGCTATCCAAAATAGATTACTAATGACAATATATTTCTGAAAATTTGGCATCATAAAAATGGCTGATTTCCTAGAAGGAATTTATGAATCGTATGAATAAAAATGAGTTTTTATGAACGTAGATTATCTAAGAATAATAAATATTACAATAATTTTTAAATATCAATTTATAAACAAATTAATGACTTTGAACATGAAATTAATTGGAGTTATATTTTTCCTTATTTGTTGTATCGAATCATCTATTATTGCACAGAATATATATGATGCCAGACAATCTGTAATTATGCAAGCTGTAGTACAAGATAGCCCAGCACAAATTAAATTAAGCTGGGTCCTAGATACTGCTAATGGCGGATACACTATATGGAGAAAATCCATACTTGATCAAGTTTGGGGTGATAGCCTAGTTTATCTAAATTCTAAAAGTACTTCATGGACAGATACTTCAATACAACAAGGTATTGGTTATGAATATCAAGTACTGAAAAGCTTACCTGCATTTCCAACTGGCGAAGGCGGTCAAAACTTTGGTGCAGGCAATATTTATTCAGGTATTAAAATTCCTCCAACACATCATAGGGGTGCTTGTTTGGTTGTAATAGATCGCACTTATAAAAATACACTTGCATTTGAAATTTCTCGTTTATTGGATGATTTACTTTACGATGGTTGGATTCCTGACACTGTTTTTGTAGATAAGAATGATGCTGTTGATCAAGTAAAAAATGGCATACTTGATTGGGCTAAAAAAAATCCTGATACCCATCAGACATTATTCTTATTAGGTCGAATACCCGTGCCCTATTCAGGCGAAATTGCTCCTGATGGACATAATAGCGATCATCGTGGTGCATGGCCTTGTGATGGATATTATGGCACTATAGATGGCCTATGGACTGACCAAACGGTCAAAACGACAGCAGCAGCAAGTTCAAGAAATGATAATATCCCTGGAGATGGAAAATTTGATAATAATTTTTTTCCATCAAAAGTTCAATTACAAATTGGAAGGGTAGATTTTAGCAATATGAATAAATTTTCTGAATCAGAAGAACAACTGCTTAGACGTTATTTAGATAAAAACCATGCTTGGCGAATTGGAAAAATGCAAATGATGGAACAAGGTCTTGTGGATAATAATTTTCCTTCTAGTGAAGAAGGATTAGGACAATCTGGGTGGAAGAATTTCGCAGCTATGTTTGGAATTTCAAATGTAAAAGATTTACAATACAGACAGACACTTTCCAAGCAGTCATTTCTCTGGTCGTATGGCTGTGGTGGTGGTGGTCCTGAAAGTGCCTCTGACATTTCAAGTACTACAAATTTTACGACAGATTCTCTGCTATCCATTTTCACAATGTTGTTTGGTTCCTATTTTGGGGATTGGGATTATCCAAATAATTTCTTACGTGGTGCAATTGCATCAAAAACATGCTTAGCCAGTACATGGGGCAATAGACCAAATTGGTTTTTCCAACACATGGCTCTAGGAGAAACTATAGGCTATTCTACACAACTTACTATGAATAATAGAGGTCTTTATACTCCTCGATATTATGGAGGATATGTTTCTACGGCGCTTATGGGTGACCCGACTATTCGGATGCATGTGTTGCCTCCAGTAGAGCATTTCAAAGCAAGACAAGAAGGCCTTCAAATAAGATTAGATTGGGTAGCGCCAAAAGCAGCAACTGGATTTTTTATATATAGAAAATATGCTTCCGACAGTGTGTATCATTTACTCAATATACAAGCAGTAGATGACACTTCATTTATTGATGCTTGTGTTGAAAAAGGTCTGATCCATTATATGGTTAGGTGTTCTGCATTAAAAACTACAGGGAGTGGTAGTTATTATAATTTGAGTGCTGGTGTCATCACCACTATAGTAAATGATACCTCATCTATTCATATTGAGTCAGAAATAACACATGCCAATGCAGGTCAATCCAATGGATCCATAAAAATAATACCAATTGGAGGATGTGCTCCATATACCTACCTGTGGGAAACAGGTGAAACCACATCTGAACTTTCCAACTTGTCGTCTGGAACATATTGTCTTACAGTAAGCGATTGTATGAATTGTACCATGACATATTGTGGTACAGTTAATTTAAATACCCCAATTCATGAATTACAACATCTTACTTCATACAAACTCTTTCCAAATCCAACCAATAATCACTTCAATTTAAAACTAACATTTGATGAAATACAAAAACTTCAACTCTCTATTACAGACATTAATGGCATAAAATTAGCAACCAAACAAGCATTTGGAAAAGACATTAACTTGAATTGGGATGTTGAATTTCTTTCGTCAGGTTACTATTGGTTACGCATTGAAAATGGATTAGAACATGTTACAATTCCATTTACAAAAACCAGATAATAGCATCATGAAGTTTTAAAAATAAAAATTGATCAGCATTATAATAGGAATATATAAAAAGGGTGTTTTTCCCCTTTTATAATTTATCAGTTGCCATTACTTTTACATCAACAAATTATAACCCATTAAATTTAAAATGGTGTCGAAATTAATTTGATTTTAGCTCATAGATACAAGTAGAATCGATAAAAATAATACATCAAATTAACCATACTCAGTCTAATGTACTACCAGAACATAGCCATATTCCCAAACGTATTTCGCTAAGCTTACATCTTTTAACTGTGGTTAATTCATTCCGATCAGGGGCCAATAAGCCCCTGCTTTGGATGCTTTGATGTATATAATCAGAGTTCCTTGCTCTGTTCAAGATCACTTGGACATCTATTGAGCTATCCCTAAATTAATTTCAATTAATATTTGATTATAAATAGTAGTCATAGAAATTTGGATCGGCCTTAAGGGATAAGCCGTTAAAAAATGATGGAATTAAACCGTTAAAAATTCAAAACTGTATGAGCTCAACAGTATACAAAACAAAAGAACAGGAAAGCGAGGTGAGCAAGTGTGATGCCAAGCAAAAGAAAGAAGGCAAAAGGCGAGTTTTTTGAATTTAGGTTTAATGGAATCATTTTAGGCTTAGACCTTACAGCCTAGAATTTTTGGTTCTTTTTTTTCATGAAAAAAGAACAAAAAGTTGTCCATAAAAACAAGTTTTAAAACTATAACATAATGCCAAACAACCAAAATGACTGATTTACCAATTATTTAGTTATGTTGGGCAGGTAATTCTGATTCTTAAGAAAATAATTCAAACAAAATACTAACTCACCATTTCTAAGATCCATCTTACCCAATCTTGAATAAATTCTTTCTAAAAGAATAAAGCACTAATCCTACCCTGGACTTGACATTTAATTTTTGAAACAAATGCTCGCGATACCCATCTATAGTTTTAGGACTCAGAAACATCACATCAGCAATCTCCTTATAAGTCATTTCACTACAGCAGTGTTTCAAAAATTCCAGTTCTCTATCCTTGAGTACAATAGTTGAAACCTTCGGATCTGATGATTCGGATTTTCCAGAGATGTTTTTCATGAGGACACTGGCTATAAAATCAGAATAGTAGAATCCTTTATTTAATATACTGGTCATGGCAAACATTAATTCTTCGGGATCAGCATCTTTTAGCAAGTATCCCTTGGCACCAAGATTAAACATTTTAATAATGGATATTTCTTCATCATTCATGGTGAGCGTTAAGAATTTAAGCTCTGGATATTGTTGTTGCAGAACTTTGGCCACTTCCATACCATTCATGACCGGCATGTTGATATCCAATAATATGAGATCTGGTTTCACATCCAAGCCTGGCAATAAGTCTATCAACTCACGCCCATTTTTTAATACATGGGTAACATGGAACGCATCATCCTTTTCAATAATAGATTGAATAGCTTTTGCCAATATGATGTGATCGTCAACTAAAATAATTTGATAAGCCATAATTAATGAATTGGATATGTAATTTTAAATAAAGTTCCTTGTTCAGGATTAGATACGATGTCAATGGAGCCACCGATGACTTTAATTCGTTGTAATATATGCAATAATCCAGATCCTGAATTTGGATTATTGTTTACTTCATTCATATCAAATCCAATTCCATTGTCAGAAATATGAAAACAAATAAGGTCTGGTTTGAAAATCATTTGGATGTTTAATACACTGCATTGACTGTGTTTAATTGCATTGGTGATAATCTCCTGAATCATTCTATAAATGATAATTTTAATATTACTATCTATAATCGGCTCTTCTCCTTCCTTTGAAACGATGCATTCCATGGATCCCAACTGATTGATCCTTCTTCGATCTCTTAATAAAATATGCTCAAAGGATTCCTGTATCCATTGGCTATGATCCAATACTTTTGACAGTGCACGCAGTTCTTCCAATGCCTGAGAGATAGCATCGTAAGCTTGAAGGCTATGCTCTGTCGGATGTAATTTTGTTAAAGCATTGGAGTGAATTTTGGCTACCGTAATCAATTGTCCAATGTTATCGTGTAATTCGTATCCGATGTGCTTTAAGGTTTGTTCTTGGATCTCCAATTCAGATTGCATGAGTGCATTTTTATGTCTTAGTTCTGCATCTTCCTTATCCTTGATAAATTTATTTTTATTTTTTTGGTAGTACAAATAAAATAAAACCAAAACCACCGTTAAAGCACAAAAAACACTGCACGACAATATAATTCCAAATACTATGTCTTCTTCATCCATATAGCACCAATAATAAATAGAATGTACTGAATATATAATACAACATAAGTGATCACTTTATATACTATTCTAAGGGTAATACTATCTGATTCAACCAAATGATTAAAACCTGCCATCACAGGAATATTCATTAAATAATAAAAAAATAATCCAATAGAAACCCAGAATAATAAATTCTTTTTTAAATCGATTATCAGATCACTTTTCATGGTTTCGATGACATACATACAAATAATTACACACATGATTACCGATCCAATACAAAAATTATAAGATGTGAATTGTTCGAATATTCGCTGAATAAAAATGATATTGAAAACCGAGAAGATACCCAAAAAAATGGCCGCATATAAGATGATTCTTTTATATGCGGCATTCTTAATTTGTTGATAATAAAAATAAAAATACAAAAACAAAATTACAGTTGAAAGTATACTATAATAAGCCTTATTATTAATTAATTGATATCGAGTTAATACATGTCCTCCAAAATCTTCAATAAATGTAAATAGCGCAATATACAACAATAAAATATGTTGATTTGCTATCAGTGTTCTCCTAAAATAATAAAACACCAATACAACTAAAAATTGCAATACAAATATGAATTCCTGCAGCACTAGATTCAATTGACTATTGATTTAATTGACCTCCAATTCCCAGACTATCTATAGTTTTGAACATCACTGGTGCTGTTTGGCATCCAGGAGGACATAATCCACCCATATTCAAAAAACTTAAACTACGAGTAAGTATGTCTGGATTGCTAAAATCAATAGGTTTTGGCTTATGTGTTTGAGGGTCAAAATAATTTACATCAAATTCTTGCTCTACACCAGCCTTATCAATATAAGTAGGTGCTATAATTAATGCATGGTAACCTCTTTTATCTAGACTAATTTGTTGCATATAGCTTGATTCAGCAACGCCGATAGGTGTTTGAGGATATACTGTATATATGCATCGAATGCCTTTGAGTTTGATGTCCAAATTATTTTCGATAATTTTTTTATTAATATAAGAAATAAAATTCACCACACTGTCTGCATTAAAAGTAATAGATCTTGAATCTATAAAATTAGTGTCGTGTGTAACCCTATTTCTACCATTGATTACATTGATGCGTTCCATTTTATAGTTGTATACCATTTTGGCCACATCCATTGCTGGAATCAATGGTACGTTTTGAACAACAGGAAGAGGAGGACAAGGATTAGCTGGACATCCCATAAATGTTAAGACCACAAACCCCGACATTACATAAAATACATAATTAAGAAAAGTTGATTTCATCATAAAATTTGATTTAGTTGGTTAGTTATCGTATTTGACGGTTAAAATTAATCAACATAAGTGTTCATAGTTTATTTTTCCATCTAATAAGGGGAAAAACACCCCCACTACTTTACCAATTTCCCTGTTCAAACCATAGGAATTTCATCATTATAATAAGGGCTTTAACCTCTTGAAGCCAGTACCCTTGTAGCGACATCTTTGCAATATTATTTTTTATTCATTTTAAAAACTATTTCATATGTGTAATGACTCTCATGTTTCCTTGGACGGAAATGATGTATTTCCGCCACTCCCCGAACCAGTTAACTCCACTGATGCCAATTCCGTCACTTCCGAATTGGCAGATGGCCTACCTCAACTGGATCCGGTTATAGGTCCACCTATTCAGTTTGTTTTTAAATCCTTAAAAGCCGGATGTTATTTGGTTAACTACAAACCATTGAACAATCCCCTCAAAGCCTTTGATGGAACAATTCGAGTGGAGGGACACACCAATGGCAAAACAGCAAGTGGTGATTTGTATAACAGACCTGTTCGAATTATCCCTCGCCCTTTTCCTCAACCTCCTATCATTGGTTTAGGTTCTGCCCCTAATCCTGCTCAGGGCATTCCCATTCTGCCTAGAAATCAATACACTTATTATATAAGAATCACGTCCATTCTTGAATTCGCCACTGCGTTAAATTCATTTAATCTGGGATACGAATTGTATAAATATACAGCTCCAAACACTTGGGTTAAAGAAGGATCCTTCACTGCAAAAATGGTATGGATGACCGCACCTCCGGGATATCCTTCACCTAAAAATTATTTAGAGGGCGATGTAAAAAACACAGCAGGAAATGTAGTCGGAAGATTAAAAATGGGTTGGATTTCCAATTATTTGAGAAAAGCCATCGTAGAAATAGATACGGTGAGTGGATCGGAAGCACCTCTGAATAATGCTGCAGGTGTTGATTGGACAACGGTCTTTAATGAAGTGGGTTGGGATGTACACACTTATTGCAGCAGCACTAATGTAGCACAAGCCAGCGGAAATTCTTGGTCTGATGCAGAAATGCACACAGCCATGTTAGCTAAAAGGGATGCAGCAAATCTCGACAAAGAATGGCGATATCACATCTTATCTGTCAAAAATTTAGATTCGACCCCAAGAGGCATCATGTATGATAATGGTGGAACCGATTCCAACAATATCCCACGTGAAGGTATCGGAATAGCCAGCCACTGGACCATTCCAAACACAGCTGAATGGGGATTGGTGGCAGGTCAACGCTCTGGTGCTTCAGCAAAAACATTTTTCAGAACCGCAGTGCATGAGATAGGACATGCCATGGGCTTACTACATAATACGGTTAATAATGGATTTATGAATACCACAGATGTAATTGCTGCTAGTGCAACCCCTCCGGCGAATCCATTTCCGAATAATGTTATTTTTTCATACGCAGATGATGACAAAAGAAGATTGCGCCATTATCCTGATATACATGTTCGTCCAGGTGGAACAGCGTTCGGAGCAGCGAGCATGTCCAATCCATTGATTTCTCCATTAGATGAGTCATTCAATTTAGATGGCCTTCAATTTACGGTTACACCCTTATTAGAAACCATTCCATTAGGTGCACCAGTTCGTGTTCATATTGAATTAAAAAATGGAATGGATCAGGATCTATTACTTCCTTCAAACTTAACATTAAAAGGCGGAAATATTAAAGGAACTGTTGTTGGATCCAATGGACAGGTAAGAACTTTTTCTCCAATAATTATTTGTATGGATGATGAGCAACTGGAAATTTTAAAAGTTGGAAAATCAATCCAATCAGATCTTACTCTATTAAGAGGTAAAGAAGGTGCCTTATTTCCAAATGCCGGCATGTATACCATTCAGGTTATTTTGCATTGGGATGTTGATGGATTTCCAGTAGAAATCAAATCAAGTGCTACGGTAATGGTTACTCCTGTAGTCGATGAAGCGCATGCTATTGCTGCTATGAAAACTTTATCTACACCAGATCTTTTATTAACGCTTGCATTTGGTGGTGATCATTTAAAAGATGGTGTTGAAGCGCTGCATGTAGCTTTGAAAAACAAAACTTTAAGGCCACATTTTTCATATTCTGAATCTAAGCGAATTGCAAAGCCTTACTTCAAACGCAAAGCTGATCTTAAGAAAGCAGCTGAAATGATAACTACAGATACGGTAATGTCCAAAACAGAAGTATCGAAAGCAAAAATACTGTTCAAAGATTTAGAAGCTCCTGCAAAAAAATCAGTGAACTCGATACTTGATGCAAAATAAAAGTTTAGAAATAATTATCGTTTTGTTTGTTAAAATTAGTGTTATTTTGGTGTAACTATTCAGGTCTAAGCCCAGTAGGGGCGACCCATTTGTTGCGACGGATAAAATCCGTAGCTAAAAGTAAATAGATAATGTTTTTGGTAACATTTTTGCCTGATTTTGCAAAAATGATGACAAAAATATAACGTACTTATTGTGACCTGAAAAGTTACATTTTGGGTGCAGTATAAAGTTGTACTGCACCTCTAAATAACATGCCACTTAAAGAAATTCTTATGAGTACTACACATATAAAATCAATAGTCGGAGTTTGGACCAAAACTTCTAATGAAACATCCGAACATAACTATCCGGAGAAAATTAGCTTTACAGAAAATGGACTATTCCATGCTATTGACAAACCTGAATCAATCTTCTATATTTGGGATGTTGGCACTTTTGAATTCAAAGGAAAATCGAAAATATTAATTTCATGTGCGAATGATAAAATCATAGCATATGGAATTAAATTTTCAAAAGACAAACAAGATATTACAATCATTGATGAGCATCAAAGCAAGATTCAATATCACAAATCCAACTAAGATTTATTTCTGATTTAGTTAATCCTTTTATTGCATTTCATTAAGGCTGTAAGTTCAGAACTTATTGCCCTGTTCAAGAATATATGATCATCCATTGCCCAAATTAGTAAATTAAAATCGAGTAAAAATATATAAGCATAAGTAGTTATAGAAATTCGAGTCGGCCTTAAGATGAACGAACTAAAAGATCTCGTCATACCGACGAGATGTTTTAGTGAAGTGAACCTAAATAATTGGCGAAGTCCTCGTAGCCTATTATTTAGGCATGGAGAATGAATAATTTTTGGTTTCTCTCAGCCTGATACAGGCTTCGGTTCATTCGTTAATTTGTGATTTTGGATCACAAATTTCTTGCTGATGCAAGATCACTCAATCATTTTTCATGAAAAAAGAACAAAAAGTTTTTAAACAATACGAAAATTAAAAGTTAGCAGAATGTCATATAACCAAGATAATTTTTCAACCCTTTATAGTTTGCAAAAGCAAGGAATTATGAGATTGATAACAGATTTAGAAATCCTTTTGAATTAAACAGTATTTTTTCTTAAACCATAATTTATTCATTTTTAAAAAATCATATTATGAAACTTAAAGTAACCATCGACATCTTTAGTGGTCGACCCAACCCATTTCGAATTATTGAAGGAAGTGAAGCTAAAAAATTGCTCCAACAAATTCAACTCAATGCCTCATTAACTGACAATACTACACAAAAAGAGCCTGAACACTTAGGCTATAGAGGTATTATCGTGGATCAATTAGATGGTGCTGCAACTGATTTTCCAGATCACTTTAGAATCACGCCGGACCAACTATTCTCAGGAGATCAACATGCAGATGCCGATTCAGAAACATTTGAATCAAGCATCATAGATGCTATTTCTAAATTCAAAGGCACTGGAAATAAAAAAGATTTTAAAACCATGTTGCTTTCAGAAATGTCACAATTCAAAGATTTCAATGATGCTATTTTGAGAGCGCTTGTTATCCCACCTGTCCTCTTTCCACCAGTCAATCCATGTCAATGTGCACCTTTACCAGACATTGCTTGGTGGAATGATGCCGGACCGCGACAAAGCGGAAACAACTGTTACAATTATGCTACCAATTATCGGACAGACACTTTCGCACAACCGGGCAGAGCAGCAGGATTACAATACACTTCTTTATCCGGTTGCACTGTAGCAGCAGGTCAACGTAGTGCCAAGATGGGAGCAGTTGCCGATGCTTTAATTGATACGCCACTGGCCAATAACGCATGTCCAAGTACTGGTCATTTGGTAGCACTGGTTATTGCCCCGGGATTTGATTACCATTGGTACCGAAAAGGCAAAGATGGTAAATGGAGTCACAAACCTGGCGGAACAAAAGCAACTTTATTAGACAATGCAGGACATTTTATTTTAGATCCAAGATCAGCCAATAGAGGTATGTACACTCAATTTTGTACCTTTATGCAAGTACTTCATGGACATACTAAGATCAAATAATAAATGGCATTGTTCGCTGCTAATTTTCTCAGGCAGACCAGATCCCCAATGGATTCCAAAATCATCCTTGGTCGATAAATTATTAACCATTGCAGACTGCGCTCCTATATCCAACACGAATGTTGAACAAGTTTCAATACTTGGATATAGGGGCGTTGTTCTTGCATCTGAAACTTTATCGATTACAGCATTCAAAGGATATTTATATTTAACTACTGCTCATGAATCAGAAATTAGAATTGACCTGCATCAAGCATTTGAAAAATTGATATTAAATGATATACCAAAAAAATATAAACATCTACCATTGAATGAATAGCAATATGTATAACCAACATATAAAAAAAATAAATTACCAATACTGGTTAAAGCCCTGTAGGGGCGATCAATTTTTAGCGACGGATAAAATCCGTCGCTAAAAATTAATAGTTATTGTTTTTGGCGGCATTTTTGCTTGATTTTGCAAAAATGATGACAAAAACATTCCGTTCTTATTGAGATATGAATAATTACAAAATAGTAAAATCATTTAATTGATGAATGACACTTGGACCGATCGCTGGAATGAAAGATATAGTAGCCATGACTTTGCTTATGGAACATCTCCCAATCTGTTTTTCAAAGAAGAAATCACAAAATTACCTGTAGGCACTATACTCTTTCCTGCAGAAGGTGAAGGTCGAAATGCAGTATTTGCAGCTTCATTAGGTTGGCATACTGTTGCCTTTGACATTAGTATGGAAGGAAAAAACAAAGCTATGCGACTCGCAGAATCCTGCAACGTAAGTATCGATTACCAAGTGGGCTTATTGGAAAACATGAATTATCATAACGAACAATTTGATGTGATCGCCCTAATCTATGCTCACTTTCCTGCCGACATCAAATCTAAGTATCACAAAACACTCAGCTCATACTTAAAAAAAGATGGCATCATTATTTTCGAAGCTTTTAGTAAAAAACATCTTGACTATATACAAAAAAATGAAAAAGTAGGTGGGCCCAGAGATATAGACCAATTGTTTTCAATGGACGAAATACAATCCGATTTTGATTTGTATCATATTATTACCTTGGAAGAAAAGGAAATAGAATTACAGGAAGGACTGTTTCACAATGGAATAGGCTCTGTGATACGATTTGTTGGACAAAAAAAATAAGAAATTGGTATTTTTAAACAAGTTTTGGTATGTATCATTAATTTCTAAAAGCAATTAATTATTAACAGAAGTTTGCTTCACAATTTTTCCTAAAATATGAACATTTGGAAAATTATAACTATATGTTAGTAATTAAATAAAATGATCCTATATTTGTACGTATAAATATAATAAATGAGTACGTATGTTAATAAAACATGGATACCAAACTAACACTTAAGCTTGATAAACAAGTAATAATAAAAGCGAAACGATACGCACAAAAAAAGAAAATCAGCCTTTCGCAGGTCATTGAAAGTTATCTTGAAAAAATTACCGAATCAAGTCAAACGCCACAGGATGAAATAACTCCATTAGTCAAATCTTTAACGGGTTGCATTATTTTAACAAAAAAACTTGACTCGAAAAAAGTGTACAGGGATCACTTAACTAAAAAATACACATAATCATGTCCAAGTTTTTCATTGATACTGATGCTTGTCTGGACAAGCTTGCTAATCGTATGCCGTATTCTAACGCGGCACAACTACTTTTCTCTCAAGCTGACAAGGGTACAATTCAATTACATGTCTCAGCATTAACTTTTGCAAATCTAGACTATATTTTTGAAATCTACTTACAAAATACGTGATGTAAGAATTATTCTTTCCAAATTCAAAACACTAGTCAAAGTTCTTCCAGTCACTGGTAAAGTAATTGAACTAGCACTTACATCTGACTTTGTAGATTTTGAAGATGCCATCCAATATTATACATGTATTCAAGCAAGAATATCTACACTTTTAACCAGAAATCTCAAAGATTTTAAAAAAGCAAAAATCAATATTATGACCCCAGATATGTATCTTAAAACATAATTAGTACAATCATTTTTTGTATTTTACACCTAAATTACACTTTAAAATTTCATAATTTACAATATAATGCGCATTAACTTCTGGGAATTAAGCAGCGACTGGCATTCTGGTGGACACAACACTAAATACATTTAAACTAATTCTTTACCTGTCCTTTGTGTCCTTCAAGTGATACGTATATATAACTAGTGGCCATGAATCTGAAACCAGCCTCGACTTCAATCAAGCATTCGAAAAAATGATATTAAATGATCTACCAAAAAAATATAAACATTTAAATACACTTATGTGAAGAATAACTTTTAAAGTAAATTATACCAATAAATGTATAGTTATAAATTGGTTTCTATTCATCCATTTAGTCAAAATTCTAATTATATCATATACAGAATTGAAATAATAAAATAATATTTGTATTTTGCCATTCTTTATATTAGGTAAGCCTAAATCAAATTTTCAAATGTTATGCTAAACCACCTCATATCACTATTTTTATTATTGGCTATTTGGCCTAATTTCTTACTTTTTGGTCAAATCAATTACGAAGACAACTTAGATAAAGCCTTTGAGCAATCGCGAATACAAAATAAAAATCTACTTATAATCCGATATAATCAAGTATCAATTAATGGGAATGAAAATCATTCTTATAGTTCTGATGATTATATATTAGATTCACTTCTCAAGGATACCTCAATTATAAACTACATTAAATCAAATTTTATAGTTTACCATTTAAATAATGAATCCAATCAAAACAGTGATATATTATTCTATTCTCAATTTTTTTGTAATTACACTCCAAACTTGATCCTATTTACACCTGACAGTAGCCTTATTGATTTTAAAAATTCAATTTCTTTCGAATTCAAAATTGAAAATTTATTATCACTCTTAGATACAATACAATCAAAAAAAGAAGACCTAAGAATAAGATTAACATTAGAAGATAAATTTAAGAAAAATAACATTTCAGATCATGAACTATTTCAATTGATAACATTAAGGAATGAACTAAATATTAAATCAGTTGAATATTATAATCAATATGCATTAAGAAAAGTCGAATTAAATTCTGAATTTGCAAAGAACAATTTAAATCAGGATTTTAAAACAACAGATGCTATGGTTCCCTATTTTTTAGAATCAAACAAGCCTAATGATGAAAGTTGGGATTATTACAAAGTAGCACTAATTGGCTCAATTTTAGAAAGGGCAAAATCCAATACAGACAAATCAGAGTTCGAAAAAGCAACTTTTTTGTTTGAAGAACATACCAATAAATTAATGAAAAGCCAAGCAGAAAAGTATCCTCAATGGTCGAAATTAGACCCAGCCAATAATCAAATACTTCTTAAAGAAAATAATTTAGAAGATAGATTCAATTACTATCTTAGTATTTCAGATACCTCTAATATAATTAAATATGGAAATGAATTTGCGTCATTATTATACCAATCATACAATAAAAAACTTAAACAATTTATAAATTTAATTTTAGATGAAAATCTAAAAATTATAAAATCGATTCCATCCTATTCAGATTCAGAAAAATTAGCTAAAGAACAACAATATTTGAACAACAAACCGATATTAATAGAAAATGAAACCAATAAATATAATGAAAGAGTAGCTAAAAATTTAAATGAAATATCTTGGTCATACTATAAATATTCTAAGAACAATCATGAATTGAAAGATGCACTTACATGGTCAAAATTTTCTCTAAAATTGAATTCGACTTCTGAAAAATTAGATACATATGCACATTTATTATTCAAATTAGGCCATCAGAAGAAAGCTCTTAAATATCAAAACATGGCTATACAAATGGCACAACAAGAAGGAAAATATACTGAATATATTGATGGTCTAAAAACAGAATTAAATAAATACAATAATAAGTAAGACATTTAATATTTTTGAATTAAATTTAGATAAATTTCAAAATAAATAAAATCAATTAATAAATAGAAATAAATTTTCACATTAAGTATTTAAAAAATAAAATTGACAGGGCATTGTCCTTCGAAGCGTAAATAGTTAAATATTAATACAATGAATTACAAACTTAATATATTATTTGCAGTGTATAGCATATCAGTTGCTACATTTTATATTTCTCACGCCAATGCTCAAAGCGGAACTCTGGATTTAAGCTTTGGTGTTGATGGCTTTGTTATAACGAATTACGGAAAAAGAACCGACATTGCAAATGGAATGGTCATTCAACCAGATGGAAAAATCTTAGTTGTTGGAGGCACTTCAACTAATGGTAGTTCCCCTGATTTTGCTATGTCTCGCTATAATCCAAACGGAACTCTTGATAACAGTTTTGGCGTTGGAGGCATATTCCTTAAAAGTATTAATTCCCCAAATCAAATTACCAAAGCTGTTAATTTACAAAAAGATGGTAAAATTATTGTTGGTTTAGAAAATTCAAATTTAGAACGCTATTTAAGTAATGGCAAAATAGATAGTAGCTTTGGGATTTACGGAACTGTAATTCCAAAATTTCAAAAAAATATTATTTCAAGCTATTTGTCAACAATAATCACTCAGAGTGATGAAAAAATTATAACGGTCGGCTCGGCGAGAGATAGTCAATTTAACTGGATTGTATTAAATCGATACAACAGCAATGGTAGTTTAGATTCAAGTTTTGGCACTAATGGAATTTTAATAACAAATATTCGAGCATACAGTTTGGCCTATTCCGTCGATTTACAAATTGATAGAAAAATAATAATTTCAGGAGTAGATATGGTTAATAATAAATCAACCATTTTAATAATGCGATTCAGGACTGATGGAAATTTAGATAGTAGTTTTGGTATAAATGGAATATTGTCAACAAGTATAGGAACTAAACGGGATGCAGACTATACAATAAAAGTACAAACTGATGGATATATAGTAATTGCTGGCAATTCTGAAAATGAATCAGAACCTTTATATATTGCATTGCTCAGGATTAACAGCAATGGAAGCATTGACAGTACTTTTGGAACAAATGGCATTATCAAGACTTTAGTTAGTCCTAAGCAGAATACTCTTCTACGCTCAATGACGATTCAAAAAGATGGAAAAATTCTAGTTTCAGGAGTAAGTTTTATCAGTCCTAACTTTGTTTTATTTCTCCAAAGATTTAATAATAGTGGAACTATAGACAGTAGTTTTGGCGTAAATGGAACTGCTGCTTTATTTAATAATTCACTAGTGTTGAACCCCACTTCATTAGCTTTACAAAATGACGGAAAAATAGTATTATCTGGAAATCAAACACCACCAAGTAGTCCGTCAAGCTATGATATTTTTGTATTACGCCTTAACAATACAATAACTGGATTAAATGAAGAAAGCAAACAATTATTAGAACTTTGTGCAGCTCCTAATCCATTTCATTCTACATCATCCATTGATCTTAAACATACTTTAGAAAATGGCACTTTGATATTTTACAATATGTACGGGATAAAAGTTAAAACTATAAAAAATATTTCTGGCAAGACCTTAACAATTCAACGCGACCAATTATCTTCTGGAATTTATCACATTCAACTCTTTGAAAAAAATATGTTTATTGCTGAAGGCAAAATACTAATTAACAACTAGGCTTAATAAATTTTATGATCCAAATAAATATAAATCAAATTTATAGGTATTAATATAATAAACATAAAAAAATTTGTTTTGAATTTTCTCATATGATCAAATTCTGGGAAATTACTAGCGGCTGGCATACTAGTGGAGACATAACTCAATACATCTTAACTCATGGCTTACCTCTCCTTTGTCTCCTTCAAGTGATACTTCTGTTAATATCCATAAATTATCAGAACTACATTTATACAAATTTGCTAAAATATAATAAATGGATCATTGCAATTATTGGATTATTGCTATTTTTTAATTTAATGGAAAAAATAATATTTCTAAGGTATTACCACATACCCCTCCCAAATATTGAAAATACTTGGCTACTTTTTATATTCTATGTTTTTTCCAACATCATTATACCCATTTCCTTACTCGCATTTAGAAAATATTTGGATTTAAGAAAAAGCTTATTGCTTTACTCCATCCCAATAATATTTTTTATATTGAATGACTGGGTTGCAAAAATGTAATTAAAACATTTAAACGGTTGGACCAATTAACAAAATAATTCTTACCCATAATAGACAAATCCTCTATATCTTTTGAAAGTACCTATTTACGTTGGCTAAGCCAAAAATGCCATACCCATTTTTAATATTTTGGTGAACAATTATGGGTTCAGCAAATGGGTTGCCATCTGAATAATAAGATCGAGCCAATGAACTAAGATATAAATAAGCATCTCTTGAAAAATGATGTGCTTCAATAATTAATCCTACTACGTTCTGGGTGCTACCCCACCTACTTGGAAAAACTTCTAAACTTAAAGTATATTCTTTGCCATTGAATAATTCATCTTTAAATAATGCGAATGAGGAAAAGTCTATATCAAAAGCAGGATCACTTGATCCAATTGAATTCATCAAGGTATCAATACTTCCATTCTCTTCTACAATATACAAAACATTAAACCCATAGTAGTTTTTTTCATTGGGATTATCTTTAATTTTTATTTTGACAATATCAGGTTTATCAAAATTTGAACCTAATGATCTATTGGCTTGCTTTAAACTGGCTTCGATAATTTGAATTGAATCAGGCATTGTTTGTGTGCTTTCTAAATCTGTTGCGCCATTTATTTTTACCCGGATAGATAATATTTCACCAGCTGATATTGGCGAACCATTATAGTCAATTCCGTCCTGAGTTTGGACATTCCAATTTCTATTTAAGTTGCTGACTAGATAAAAATCTACTTTGTCAGAAAGTGGGATAACAGGTTTTAAAATACCTACCGTTTTTGAAATGTATCCCTGCTGAACTTTTGATTCGTTCGTCCAAAGACAAGTCACTGCATACCCAGGCGGGAATTCGTCGATTTCCACTTCAATTGTTTTATAAAAAAAACCATCGCATGAAGTAAAAATGAGTAATACAATGAACAAATGATATACCCTAAATAATTTAAAATTCATAGTTAAAATTTAAATTGATAAGAAATATTAGGAATCAGGGGTAATAGCGCCACCTGTTTAAAAACATCTCTATATTGACCATCAATGTATTCACGATCTGTAGTAATATAAAATGGATTGGCCCTTGCATAAGCATTGTACACTCCAAAAACTAAACCTGATTCATATCGTTTATGAAATCGCTTGTATTCAAAACTGAGGTCAAGACGATGATATGGCGGCATGGTGTATGCATTTTTTTCGCCTTGTATATGAATCTCGTCAACATATTGAGCAAAAGGATAAATTCCATTGTACTTTAAAATAGGAAGTGTGATTGCATTTCCAGTTGCATATTGCCAGGATCCTGAGACATGCCATTTTTTTGAAATCTGGTAAGAGGCCACCAATTCAAAATCATGTCGTCTGTCATATTTGAATCTAAATGTCTTTCCGCCATTAATATCATCAAAATTTCTATCGTTCCATGATAAAGTATACCCGATCCACCCATTAAATTTGCCTTTCTTTTTTTGTACAAAAAACTCGAAACCATAAGCTTCACCTTTGCCTTGTAATACTTTATCTTCCCAATTTGTACTTATACCAATAAAGCTTGCTCCTTCCTTATAAGATAATACATTATTCATTTTTTTATAATAGGCTTCCACACTACATTCGTAATCATTCCCAAAAATTTTGACCAAACCTGCGGCGAGTTGACTTGAATTTTGTGGAACGATTCTTTTGGTACTAGGTACCCATAAATCTGAAGGAAGGCCTGAACCTTCATTTGTCAATAAATTTATATATTGAGTCATTGTAGCAAAACTCAATTTTGCAGTATATCCTCCGCCTAACAAATATCTCGCAGAAAATCTGGGTTGTAATGAAGTAAATAATTTATGCTGAACCGAAAAGGAACTGGCGTGAATTCCGGCATTAATTCCTAATGCACCCATTCTTATATCGTCCTCAAAGTATAATGCACTTTCAAGACTACTTATGTTTGGACTGCCAAAAGTTGTATCAATATTTGAACTAATATCGGATTTAAATTGGGTGGCTCCCGGAGAATATTTATGATTTATAATCTGGCCTCCAAATTTAAACCAGTGGTTAGGTGAATACACATAATCCATATCTAATTTTGCTCCCAGATCTTCAATTCCGCTAAAGTACAGCGCAGAAAAACTTTCAATTTGATTATTGGTCTTTTCTTCCAATGAGGCCCGAAAGTTAAAACGATATCGGCTATAAGTTAAAGTTGTATTCGCAAACCATTTCGGAGAAAGAATATAATTCCACCTCAATGCCGAAGTAATATTTCCCCAATCTACCCCAGCTTTTGTTTTTGAATAATCATTCCCATGTTCTACATCCTTTATTCCCAATGAAAAAAGATCTTCTCCGGAATAGACACTACCAAACAATCGATGTTTAGAATTAATAGTATAATTTACCTTTGCATTCAGGTCGTAAAAATGCATCCCCAAGTCAATCTCCTCTCCAGGCTCTGCAGCTCTTTTGATCAATGGCTTGGCAATTACATCAAGATATGTTCTCCTACCAGAAATCATGAAAGAAGCTTTATTCTTTATTATAGGACCTTCAAGAGTTAATCTAGATGAAAGGATTCCTAAACCGCCTTCACCATGAAATTTATTATCATTTCCTTCTTTCATTCCAATTTCTAAAACAGATGACAAGCGACCACCAAATCTAGCCGGGAAACCTCCTTTCGTTAAACTAACATTTTTTAAAGCATCTGCATTAAAGACTGAAAATATCCCACCTAAATGATAAACATTATATACCGGTACGCCATCTAATAAAATTAAATTTTGATCCGGACTTCCTCCCCTTACATATAATCCTGCTGTGCCTTCACTGCCACCACTTACACCTGGCAATAGTTGGAGCGACTTTAGAATATCCACCTCACCAAATAAAGCGGGTAACTTCTTGATTTGGTCAATGGGCACATCAATAGTACTCATTCTGGTGGTTTGATCTATCCTTTCGATTCGACTTGCTGTTACTTCTACTTCTTTCAATTCCAAGCCCTGAGCCAACTTTACGTTTAGGGTAGTATCTTTTGTTAATTCAAATGATAAAATTTCGTCCAGATAGCCAAGACATGTAACACGAATTCTAACTGTTGCAGGCTTTAGAGATAATGAATAAAATCCATAAACATTGCTATTGGTCCCTTCAAGGGAATTTAGATCATACACAGTAGCCGAAAGCAACGATTCACCTGAACTTAAATCGCTTACTGTACCATGAATAGTATACCGTTGGGCATTTGAGGGTAAATAATAAATCAAGACCAGCCCCAGGCAAAAAATATAGCGCATATAAATTGATAATTAATACTTGATTGAATCAAATCACAACGAACAAAATATAACAATATTGCCATTATGATTACACATAATAATAAATACTGCACAAAGATTATAATGTGGTTAAATCGTCATTATAGTTTAATACCCTCTATTTAAATATAACATCAGAATAGTACAATCCTACACTATCACTCTTCGAATAGCTATTTAAATTAATTAAACTAGCCATTCTTGTGTTAGGGTTCCTATCGACACAATCTGATGTAATATATTTCTCCAATACTCCTAAATATTTAATGTAAAAAATAGTTTCCTGACAAATTTTAATCACTTCTTGGACATTGTCCCACTCTATGTAAATATCTGGATTGCCTTGAATATTAATTCTATTATTGCTGCCAATTGTAATCGGAATATTTCCATATTCTAAAGAAGTATTTGTTATCCCAAAACCAACTCGCAATGAATCATTTTGAATAAACTCAAATGATTCAATATGTTCAACATCAGTAAATAGTAATTTGATAAAACCAAGTATGAATGAATCTGTTACTTCTTTATAAGATCCTTCATATCGATCTATATTTCTAAAAGCGTGATTCTCTTCAATAAGAAATAAATTACTATTGATCATTTTAATTTGATTAAAATGAAATACCTTACCATAAGGTAAAAGCTTCGGATCATCAGGATTACAGCTACTTACAATCAATATTAATGAGATCACAACCCAACCAACATTTAGAAATTTTTGAAACATAATTTAGTAGTTATTATTATTTAATATGATGCACTAAGATAATCATTTTAATTTATAATGCATACTTTTATAATTTTATTTATCAATCATTCAAATAATAAACACATTATTGGCAACAAGAAAAAAATATTTTGCTTCAATGCATAGCTTTATGGCATATTTATAAAAATTAATAAACATTTATAGGTCAAATTTAATGTTTGCTTTCAAATCATTAAAAAATAGCCTTCCTCAATAAATTCAATTCCGCAATTACATTCATCGAAAGCAAATTCATTTGGATCTACAAAATCAGGAATTATTAAAATATTGATACCCAATCCTATGACATGAATATATACCGTTATAAAAATAAATAAATTTTGCACCTTAAAAGCTAGTTAATAAGGTGCAAAATACGCAAAAAATAAGATACCTAATCGTATTTACTCAGTAATTGAAAACGCTATCAGCGAAATCTTAAAATAATTAATCCTGCATTGTCTTTGAAAGACCAAAATAATGAATGTTCAGTCTCATGACAGTTACCTTCCTAATTACAGTAAAAACAAATGTTATAGCAATAACTTATGGTACTACACGAAAACAAAATCCACCTTTATCATAAAAAAGCCAATTTGGTGAATTTGCATCTATTTTATTGTATAAAGTATCCTCACTTTCTTTTAGTAACTCTATATTGCCATTCTTTCCTGAATTCATATCTACACCAACAGTATAATAAACATGCCTGCATCTCCCTGGAAAATTTTCCCAAATTCCACATTTTTGAGTTAGAAAGTAATTTCCAGGATATTTAGGAATTAAAATATATTCTAATGTAAATGAATCATTAAGGAAAGCATATTGACCTTCTAGTAAGCTTTGCCCTTTCGATAAAATATATTCTTTATAATTTGGAGAATAACTGTAAAATATAAAATAGTCTGAAATCTTACTCCTACCGATTGTATCAAGGAAATCTATAACAGTGTTTGGTATAAAATCTATTTTACTCATATCATAATTCATATCAGTGTGAATTTCATGAACATTTTTTTCAAATTTAGAAACAAATCTAATTGTGTCTCCAATATGGTATTCTAATTGATATGGAATGATTTCCGCAGGCACATGAAATCTTTGAGGACACTCTTCATTACATTGCATACTGATTGTTGTTACAAATATAATACAAACTAATAAAAACTTTATCTGATTCATTTTTTTAGAAATTGCATTTTGGAAAAGTCAATTATTTGAAAATTCCGTACTATAGTATTTGCTTTCATAAATATTGTATTGATAGATTTAATAGATTAAGCTATGGTACTACACGAAAACAAAATCCACCTTTATCATAAAAAAGCCAATTTGGTGAATTTGCATCTATTGTATTATATAAAGTATCCTTGCTCTCTTTGAGTAGCTGAATATTGCCGTTCTTTCCAGCATTCATATTAACCCTCACATAATATCCTACCCTTCTGCAAAATCCTGGGAAAGATTGGTTGTTATCACCAGGGCCTATGCCACATTTTTGTGATAAAAAATAATTTCCAGCATATTTAGGAATTAAAATAAATTCTAAGTAATATGTATCTTGCTTGTAAGTGTATTCTCCCTCAAGTAAGCTATAACCTTTTGATAAAATATATTCCTTATAATTTGAATTACTTATAAACTTAAAATAGTTCGTTATTTTACTAAATCCAATAGTGTCCAATAAATCAACAACAGTATTTGGGTGCCAATTAATGTTATTCATATCAAACTGTCGACCAGTAGATTTGTCGAGGACCATTCTGTGAAATTTTGAAACCATACGAATAGTATCACCCACCTTATATTCTAATTGATAAGGTATAATTTGCGCAGGAACATGAAAGTCATCTGGACAATCATCTCTATCAAAGCAGTTTATACCAGATAAAAGAATGAAAAATAGAAGACAGATTAAAGGAAAATTATTTTCTTTCATAATTCAAAAATAAATGTGGAGGAAGCAAACTTTTTGTCACTTCCTCCTAATTATTAATTAATAACTATTGGCTAAGTTAACAATTCTGGTCTCCAAATCTATGTTTCCATTTGCATAAGTGTAAATAAATTTCAGAATAAATTTATTTGGAGAATCTGTATCTCCATCTAAAAAATTAAACATTTGATTTTCATTAAAACCTTCTACTTGGTCATCAATAGGGCCACAAGCATTACCTTCTAAATCACAAGCAGATTCATTTGGACGAATGCCATCTTTCAGATCATGATAAAGACCCTCTGGGATTCCATTGTTTTGATGATTTAATCTTGTTTCTTCAATAAAATCGTTCCAGTTTCTACCTCTCCAACTGGAATTTTTTCCAGAGTATGTTAAATGGGCGAAAGTATTTTCAATGTGAGCAGCCCATGATTCTGATATTGTTATATGTCCTTGATGAATACCACCATTGTCCTTGTATGTATCATCAAAAGGAGGAATAGACCCATTGTGTGCTTCTTGTCTGATCAGATTTAACCAAAAATTATCTCCGGCTAAGGTAAAATGCGATGCATGTGCTAATTCATGATAGGATAATCTTTTAAGAATATCAGAATTACGAAAATCAATCCCAATCTGAACGTCTGGTAAAAATAACCCTGAACTAGGAGGTAGATGAATTATATCATGTAAAGCATCTTGGAAAAACCCGGAATTTCCAATAGCAGCAATAATATTACCATTCCCCAGATAGGTATTCATTAGGGATATCCCATCTCGTCTATTTCTTGCAACATTAATATCTAACCAAGGTGGTGTATTGATTCCCAATGTAGCAGCATACCGATGAAAATCATGAAGCGCATTATTAACCGTAGAAGCTCCCCAATGAAGATGGGCAGCAGAACCTCGATCCGTCCATATAGGATATTCTACCCTGATATTATTCACTTTTGGACCTCTTAATGCTCCTACATAATGGGTCATTGTGAATTGCCAATCGTAAAAAAATCTCCAAAACCCTTGCCGCGCGCCCCTGATTCTGGTAATATCTGATTTCCATCTCACCCACATCCATGTCTTACCATATTGCTTATTATTTATTTTCCAACAACCATTTACATCAGTTTGAGTATCCCATACACCGAACCATCCATCCCAGATTACAACTTTTACATCTTCAACACCTTCAAATTGTTCATGCTGAATATCTTGAACTCTTACACAACCTCCTGGTTTGAGCTGCTCTTTATATACCCAACAATTACAGAATTGGACTTCATCAGGATGTGGATTTGGATCACCTCCCCCAGTCCCACCACCTGGATCTCCATGTGGGCAATTTACTTCAGCACCACAAGGTATTGTTACATTAATTAAGCATTCTGGATAATTAGGACATTCCGGACAACAGTTGTCATCCTTAATGTACTCAGGATTATCCCCGATATCGTATGGATTTCCAGTAATTCTAAAAGCTTCCTTTACTAACAGCGTATTCATTGGGATAATGACTAAGGAACTAATAATTTGAAATCCTGAAATTGGTGAAGTAAAATCTGGAGAAACAACTGCCCACAAATCAGGAATACTTGTTGGACTTTCTTTTCCAGGTTGGATATAATAATCTCCCATTTCGATAACTTCTCTATCTAATGGAAAATCAAATAACATGAGTCCAGTTTGATCTAACAGATTTAAATCTTGTGGATTCTGAGGTGAGAATTTAACATATAAGTGAGTTGGATTTAAACTTGCTCTTTGCATGTTAGGGTAGAGATTATTCCAAGCTTGAGTCATTACCTGCACAGTATAAGGGTTAACTCTTACATTTCCCAGAGTGGTAATCGAAGGTATTGTATCTTCGGGGTTCCCAATACGAGAAATCTCTTCATTTGGATCATCAGTTCGATTGTCAAGATTTAAACTTTGACTAAAATCTAATGATTCCTTCTTACAAGAATAAAAAAGTAATGTAGTCACAATAGACAAAAATAAAAAAAAATACTTTAATGTGTTCATAAATTTAAATTTATGTTAGGTGTTATCTTGACTAACCCGTTCAGATTTGGGCCATACTCATTTTGTTTAAGGTGTCACTTTCTGGTTTTGAACACCGTTAGTTTAACATTTTATAAATAAGTAAAGTAGCGAATTTTAAATTACACCATATACAGGTTCTTTTTTATCTAGTTAGGTTTTTGATCATATTTCCTATCTTCGGTCTTATAAATGTTTTCCTTCAATATAGTATTTATATCATTTTTATAATTTAAAAGGACATTTCTTTATTAATTCCTTACTTAATTTCGAGAAATAATATATTTATGCTCTTTAAAAAACGATTAAAATTCTATTCTTTATTGGATTTCAAGTATTTTAATGTTCAATTCTAATCCTTTAATAGCTTAAGCCAAAGATCAAATATTAACTTGTAATTGTCAAGACCTTTCGTACCAACGCAGGGAACTTTTAAACGAACGTATGATTTTGACCTAAAATTGGAAGCAATACTTCATCTAAAGGATCTCGTCTCGGATCTATTTTGAAGTGCTGAGACAAGATCTGACAAGACCAATTCCACTATTATCCCAGGACTATTCCACGACTAATTCACGAATTATCCACGAATAATCTCGTCTCGTTCTTGACGAGACGAGAAGGCTAATTTCCTCTTTACAAGTTAGCTGTTCACACCTCATTAAATTGCATCATGTGATGGCTTATTCAAAAAGATTTCTTAATCCATACTTAAAAATTGAACATCTACAGGGTCAAAAAACGACAAATGGGTCAAAAAACAAGCTGAATATGTGGCATATTGCCCGTACTGGTTTTTCTGTATCACTTCAATGGAATCATAAAAAACTATAGATAATTTAATACTATCAATGGACTAAATAAACGGTTAATAAAAATTACAATCTTATCTTTGAACATCTCCCACCATTGGTCTTAAACTACCTTGAAAAGAATTAAATGAAACATTGTTGATATGAATACCTATCTTACTGTGTTATTAGCCTGTTTAGCTAATAAAAAAATATCGATCCCATTTTACAATTCAATTTTGATACCCTAATTGATTCCTACCTTGAAGACAAAGTTGGGATATCGAATTCTTTTATAGGTGTTTCCCTAGCCGCTTCACTTAAAGAAAATTTGATGAGACTCCATTCAACCAATCAGCTACTATCCGCCGGGATTGGAAACAATACGATCGTCGATCATGATCTACTCATCAGGAAAGATAAAATTTATTGGCTCGATCGATCACATCAAAATATCCATGAAAATCTTTTTTTTGATCTGATCGATGAATTTGTCTTATATCTAAACAGCACATGTTATACAGGAATTACGGGCTATGAATTCCATTATGCACTGTATGAATCGGGTTCATTCTACAAAAAACATCTCGACCAATTTCAAAATGATAGCCGACGCGTTTATTCCATGATCATGTACCTAAATACGGATTGGCAAGTTTCAGACGGTGGTGAATTATGTATTCATCACACAGATCATATCCAATCCATTGCACCCATTAATGGCAAGAGTGTTTTCTTCAAAAGCAATGAATTGGTTCACGAAGTTTTGTTGACCCATGTTCCGCGAATGAGTATTACAGGTTGGTTTAAAGTAAATTAAACATTTGGAATATGCTATCTCACTATGTGCATACCACAAATTGCACTAAATTTTTTGAATTGGGTCTTTATGCAGTTGCTTGTCTCTTTGTTTTGTTGGCTAAAGCCAAGTTACCAAACCAGGCAAAGAATGAGTATTACAGGTTGGTTTAAAGTAAATTAAAAACAAGGTATATACACTTTCAATAAAGTAGAACCAACATTGATATTGTAAAGACTTATATAAGTTCAGTCTTTATGAATTTCACCCTTAAGGGTGAGTGGAGGATAATCCAATACATTTAATTTTGTGTACATTTGTTATCTATTTTCAAAATTTTCAGGAAGATCGAATGATGAGTATCAAATAGTGAAATTCAACCATTTGATTTATTTCATTAAACCAAACATCTTCGTTTATGAATTCATGGCTTCACAAAAACAACATCATTTTTATTCTTTTTTGTTTATTATTTATTGATGTTAAGACTGATTTGGTTGCACAAACACAAATCAAAGCTTGGTATGCACAAGGTCAGGTTTGGATCGTTTGGGAAATAAAAGATTCCCTTCCAGAAACATTTGCGATCTATGCAAGTCCCTCAACTTTTTCAAATATCAATAATGCAAACTTAATTGGGCGATTATTCAAAGAAGAATATTTACCTGGAGCATTAAAATATTATGTAGATCCAATGGCTACTTATCGCATTCCGAATGGTTCGGGAGGCATATACCAACTTAAAAACAATGAGGGTCTATTTGTATTTACTCCCCACCAAAAAGGATCATTATTTTTTGCTGTAGTTCCATGGGGACAAACTAATATTTTACCCAATCAACATATTACTCAGAAAGCCATTGACTTCAATTATGATCCAATTAAAGATCCTGTCGAATGTCATGTACAAAAAACATACAGTACTGAACCTGGATACACGACCTTCGCTTATTACCTGTGGGCCGATGGACGCCAAAATTATTGGGAAGCCAGACCAGATTTTCCTGTTATGGCAAACGAAGCTAAAAATGGAATGCCCTCAATGTTTTTAGTGAGTGCTTCTAATAAAGTGGATACCACTAAACCCATACCATGCAGTATTTGGTTGAATGGTGGTGAATGTGGACCAGGAGGAAATGTTCCAGGTGGAAAAAAAATAGTAAACATTAATCCAAAAGAGGGCCTACTGGTAACTCATAATGATGATGTATTTGGTTATATACTTTCTTATCTAGCAAGTTTTGAATTTGCAAGCCATCATTTTGGTTGGCGCAAAAACTATGATCCCTTTTCAAAAAATAATGCACCCAATAGTGTCGATACTGTAATTAATTATACGCAAAGAAAATACATCTGGGTTGATGAATGGATGATCCGAAGATTGCATGTAGACCCTTATAGAATAAATATAAATGGCCATAGTCTTGGTTCAAAAGGTGCAACAGCTATTGCTAAAACCTATCCGGATCATTTTGCTTCAGCTACCATTTTTGACAATGGATTTATTGAAGATGATCCACCATCAGGTATAGATATTTTATTTGGACCTACTGCTTTACATTTTCCGACAAACTTATACAACAGAGATGGAAAAAATATAGCTTATACAGATGTAATGAACATTACAGATCGAAATGCTACACAACGAGATCTACCCTTACTCCGTGTCTTTCATGCAAAAAATGATATTGATAGTGGTTCAAAATGGGATGACTATGTGGTGAAACAATTTTACGCTTCAGATTCATTAGGCTGGGGAACACAAATATATTGGGGAGAACGAGCGCATGGAATTGAGACGGGTCCTGAACACAATGATCATTGGCATAATGGGAATACACCTGATTTACAAACCCACGTAGACGATATTTCATATGAAGAAACTTTTATACGCAGCAATCAATCTTTTCCAGCGTTTTTTAATCACCATTTAGATCCCAAAAATAATGATCCAGGTGATGGAACACCTGGTACGGGTCCTAAAGGTGTAGGTGATGATTGGGGATGCTGGGGTGGATATCATCGTTGGGATCAAAACAACATATTAGATATAAATGATAAATGGTCTGTTGATGCTTGGCTTGAATCTAATGCCGTTTTCCAGAATGATAATTCACCTGAAAATTCATTAACTGCAGATTTAGCAGTCAGAAAACCTCAAAAATTCCTACCCTTTCCTGGCAGAACCTTAGAATGGAGAGTCATAGATTTAAACAACGGCAATGTTTTACAAAGTGGATTATCTCAGCTTCAAGCAGATCTTTTAGTAGTTATTCCCCAAATAATCGTTTATAAAGAAAATATAAGAAAAGTAAAAATATTGCTGGAATATCTAACCGGAGGGACTCATAATGAAAGTAATTCATTTTATTCTAACATTTACATAAATTCGAATGAGTCCAATGATGAATCTTGGTTAAACTTAATTTCGAATAATGATTCCAACATCAACATCAAAGTAATACATCTAAGTGGAAATGAAATATCGTTTATGTCAACAATACATGTAGGTGAAAATAAAATATCACTTCGACCTTTTGAACATTTACCACAAGGAATTTATATTATAGAATTACAAAACAACCATATTCGACAATCCCTAAAATGGGTCAAATGATATAAATCAAATGCCATTTCATTAAGCTTACATTATGTATAGACTATAGTCCTTATTTCAATTCCACCGCACATTCATCGCAGCATAGATGGTAAATAAAATGATGATTCCATAAAATCCTCCCAAGGTGATATTGGCCCAGCGCTGATGATTATTATTAGATAAATACCAGACCAATCCTGAAATGAGTATACATGCTATCGTGATACCTCCAAATGTTAGTTTGGTATTTAAACTAGCGTCCTTTGAGCCCGTTGGCATTCTAAATAAATTGAAACAATTGTACAATAACAACATGGTTATTCCCAACAGATCATAGTAAAAAAATTTAAACATATAAAAGGATTTATTATTCAAATACAAATCTTGATAGCAGTCACAATATATGTAAAAAATTCTTATCAATTGGTATTAATATTAAACATACAAATAATTCCAGACTCAAATTCATATTATTGATTTTCTACAAATGTAGGAATAGAAATTTGGATCGGCCTTAAGGGATAAGCCGTTAAAAAATGATGGAATGAAACCGTTAAAAATTCAAAACTGTATGAGCTCAACATAAAACAAAAAAATGGACATAAATGCGAGCTGGGCAAGTGTAAAGCCAAGTAAAAGACAGAAGGCCAAAAGCGAGTTTTTTGAATTTAGGTTTCATGAAATCATTTTAGGCTTAGACCTTACAGCCTAGAATTTTTGGTTCTTTTTTTTCATGAAAAAAGAACAAAATGTTTAACCTATAAACGTGTATTTAAAACTTTAAGAGAAGATAAAAACAACTAAAATAATATATGAATCACTAATTTAGTTAGTGTTTATCAAGTAGCCAAAACAAAATAAATAAGTATGAATGTTTTACCGACTGGATAACTTGGATTTGTTACTTATACCTAATTTTAAATTCTTTAATGATATCTTCTCCGGTAATATCAACAGCATCTTTAACACTAAACAATTGTGCTAATGTCGCAATATAGGCCTCTCCAAATGCCACCGTAATGGCAGATGCCGTTCCAGCTGAAATTACAGAGCCTGCAATCGTTCCGATACCCGGGACCAGCTTCATGAGATTGGTAACTATAGATCTGCCGATAATCGTAGCACCAGCACCTGTTATCGTAGATGACACCAGTGTAGTTAAAAAAGATTTTTTTAAATCAAGACCAAATACACTTGTGATTCCTGCTAACATACCAACTTGTATAGGAACCAACAAAAATGCATCTGAAAAAGGAATAGGGCTCGCGCCAACCGTCATAGCTGCTGTTGCCGCTCCAGCTACTACCTTGTGGGATTTAGTTTTTTTTTGTTGTACACTGACCTTCTGTGATGCCGCAAAAGCAGCTTGCTGACCTTCAGGAACAACTTCCATGGTAAGGTCTACTAATTCTACTAAACCAAAGGGTTTTAATACATGTCCATCATCCAATGTTTCAGGAATAGAATTGACGCGAACGACATTTTTAGCTTTTGGTAAAAGACTTTGTACAATATTTCTAAAACCATTATCCGAACTGCATTTGGTCAATACGATAACAACCGGCATGTATTGTGCAAGTAATTCACAAAGAGCAATTTCAGCATCCTCTACCCTACGAGAGTTTTCTGAAATACAAATCCACGCTGCATGAATATGGTTCTGCGGATTAACATCATTGCGTTTGGTTTTGACCAAATCCTCCAATTCATTCATGGTGGCTTTAAAATGTTCCAGTTCCAAGCCTCGTGTATCGAATAGATTGACAGGAATGCCTTCCTTAGATATTTCTCTGGTATTCTGAGTAACAGGCTTACCTTGTCCGGTAGTAGCCAAATTCCCTTGGAATATGGCATTGACTAATGTACTTTTTCCTACACCAGTGCGTCCGGCAATAAGGATATTCACGACACCTCTTTTGCTTAAAGCATCATTAATGGCTTGATCAATTACTTTACCTAAGTCAAAATGTTTGTTCTCCATAATATCCATTCACACATCTAAATTAATTCATTTAGATCAATCCAATAGTTTTATTTCAACTATAAATAAATCACTTGTTTGCAATCAAAGGTAGATACTAATGACAATGTTCTACGATCATATGAAAGGTGTCATGTAATGCACTGAGCGCAGCCGTTACAGATTTATCATTCCCTTTCTTTTTAATCAATTTATTCAACTTATCACTATCGGTTTTTAATTGAGCTATAGCAACTTGAACCTCTTTATTATTGAATGCAGCTGGAATTTTAGAAAGAGACAAAGCTTTAGCTTTTACAGCCATTTCTGCACTCCTTGCTCGGATTGGTTTTAAATCTCCGGTTTCACTGGGATGAAAGGTCTCAGACATTACTCCATGAAAAGATTTTAATTCCGGCCAATCATCAAATTTACCTTTAGGCTTAGGAACTACATTCTCATATCTGGTGCTGACCTCATCCCAATTCATGACATTCCATATAGCATTTAAATAATCTCCGCGCTTGTTCTGATACTTCAAATAATAAGCATGCTCCCAAACATCTATACCCAAAATGGGGATACCCTTATTATCGGCAATGTCCATTAATGGATTATCCTGATTAGGCGTGGAACAAACTGCCAATTTGTTATCGGGTGTAATATACAACCAAGCCCATCCTGATCCGAAACGGGTCGATGCAGCTTTGTTTAATAAGGTCTTTAAACTATCTACGGACACAAAAGATTCCTTAATGGCTTTTTCAAATCTTTCTGAAGGTTTAGTTCCTTTATTGGGCGTAAGTATGGTCCAAAATAAACTGTGATTGTAATGTCCTCCAGCATTGTTTCGAATAGCCGCACTGTACTTAGAAGTATTCTTTAATATATCCGTTAAAGACATATTTTCTGCATCAGTACCTTTTAAGGCATTATTCAAATTATTCACATACGCAGCATGATGTTTAGTCACATGAATTTCCATAGTCTGTGCATCAATAAAGGGTTCGAGGGCATTGTAACTATAACCCAATTCAGGGACTTTATAAGGCGCCTGTGCTTGTACAATTCCAAAACACATGCTAAAAATGATGAATAACACACTTACATTTTTCATTGATATTTTTTTATAGGTATAAGATTTAATTGGTAAAATAAATAGAACACTGTCCATTCTGAAATGATAACATGAATAAAAACAAAAAGTTCTCATATTAAATCAAGCAGTATTATTATGAATATATCTATCACTAACATAGTATATAAACTTTAGAAATAACACGAATAAAAATCTTTATCTATTTTTACTTAAATCAATTATATTATGCATTAAAAATAATATAATAGACATTCTGTAACACAAGTAACATAATAGTTGTATAAAATATACCGATCTTTGAATTACAATACATCATGATGAATAATATAACCAATTTTCTTATTCTAATTCTAGTAAGTTTTATTTCCAAGAATGTTTATTCACAAACAGCTCCCTTCCGTATTTCACTGGAACCCATAAACATCGAAGGACTTGGTGGACTTCAATCTTTTGCATTTGGTCAACACAATGGCAAGTGGCTTTTAGTGGGTGGACGATTGGATGGCTTGCATCGCCGACAACCCTTTGCATCATTTGATCAAGCAGGCCATAATACCCAACTTATTGTCATTGATCCGTTCACAAAACAAAAATGGACATCTCCATTGACTTCACTTTCTACAGAATTACAAGATCAACTCTCATCCACCAATATGGAGTTTTATCAGGAAGGAAAATATTTGTATCTTATTGGAGGCTATGGATACAGTCCTACGTTCGACGATCATTTTACATACAGTCGACTTACAGCAATTGATGTAGCTTCTGTAATACAAGCTGTCATCAATCATTCATCGATAACACCACATTTTAGACAGATCATTGACCCACAGTTTCAGGTAACCGGAGGTCAACTCGAAAAAATAAACAACACCTTTTATTTGGTAGGTGGTCAAAAATTTATGGGTTTATACAATCCTATGGGTCCTGATCATGGACCAGGTTTTACTCAAGAATATTCGAACCAGATTCGAAAATTTATACTCAATGATAATGGCGATAAAATAAATATTCAACATTTACCAAGTATTACTGATACCGCTCAATTACACAGACGAGATTTCAATGTAGTGCCCCAAATATTTCCGGATGGAGGTGAAGGTCTAACTGCTTTTTCCGGTGTTTTTCAAACTAAAGCAGATTTGCCATATCTGAATTGTGTAAATATTGATAGTGTAACTTATCAGCCTAATCGGAATTTTACCCAATATTATAATCACTATCATTGTGCTAAAATTCCATTGTATGCCGCAGGCAAGCATGAAATGCATAATCTTTTTTTTGGAGGCATTGCCCAATACTATGATAGTCTCGGCACATTAGTTCAAGACAATAATGTTCCCTTTGTCAAAACCATCGCCAGAGTTACCAGAGACGCTAATGGATCTATGGCAGAATATAAATTACCAATTGAAATGCCTACTTTACTGGGTGCAGGATCAGAGTTTATTCCGAATGAACAGTTGTCAACTTATCCGAATGGTGTTATTAAATTGGATGATTTACTAGATGACACTACCCAACTGGGATATATTTTTGGTGGCATTAGTAGTACTGCGGCAAATATTTTTTGGGCGAATGAAGGTGACCTAAGCTCAGCAAGCAGTCAGTTGTTTAAAGTTAATCTCATTAAAAATAAAACTTCTGCCATAGATAATATCAATAAACATAGCACAGGCACATTAAAACTCATGGTTTATCCTAACCCAAATGATGGCCATATGATCATAGAATATCAATTGATTCAATCATCTGATGTAAAAATGATTTTACTCAATCATGATGGAAAAAAACTAGAAGAAAAAATATTTAGAAATTTACCTGCCGGCAAACATACTTTTAATAAAAAGATTGAAAATCTTTCTACTGGTGGAGTGTACTACTTAACGATTAAAACTAAATATGAAACTGCAAAACAAAAAATAATTGTAGAACCGTAGGTTTGCCTTTAGATGTTTTTTAAAATAAATAATTATTTGTTTTCATAAAAAATATGACTGCACCAAATATTCAGTATCCCTAGCCTAACAAACCCCCGATCCAAGATATCTTGTCCAATCTTTAAAGTACAAATCCTTGGTTGATATCAAATGAAGATCTTATATTGTCATTGAATATTCTTCTGTTTGTTCACCCATCTTCACAACGAAAGCTCTTCAAACTTCATTACTCGAATTCAAAAGCACCGCCATAAGTTCAGATCAAATGAGTATCGCAGCATTCAACGGATAAGTATCCAGAAAGCGAGATTGTAAAGAAGAATTGAGAATTGATCAATATTCAGTATTTGAAAATACGATCTTATAGAAATTAGCAAAAATATATCAAGCGTGCAAAAATGATGGGCAATTAAGTTTGTAGTACAATAAATACTTGCTCAAGCATGATATTTAATCTTGTGCTATTTCATTATGGTTTCACAAGATTCTTTATACTCAAATTACCCAATTCATCAGACACGTGAAGAATATATAAATTTGCAGGCCAATGACCAGCTCTAATAATTAAATTTTCACCTTTTTCTGATAATACATAATCACACATTAATTTACCTGTGAGGTCATATATTTTGTAAAACAATACTTGATTAGCATCATGTTGGATTGTTATATTATCACTAAATGGACTAGGCCATACCCTATATGATATCTGTGGATGAATCACATCTTTATTTGAGTTAACAAGATTGCATCCAGGAATGATACATCCGTCATTATCTACCCTTATAAGCAATGGAGCGTAATAAGCTTCTCCTAGTACTTCATATGCATTATCGCGATAAGAATATCCACCCATAATATAACCGGTTCCATCTGGAAGGGCTTTAAGGTCATAAACGTGACTTTCCTCTGCATCAGTCCAATGATTCACTTTTCCTTCTCGAACTGTGTATTTTCTTTGCCAAATACTATCACCATTCAGATTTACTCTTACAAAAGTTGCCTTCAGAGCAGAAGACTTAATGGTATCTAAATGGTTTGTCAAGCTATCATATTTCAAATAATTAAAATTATAAAAGCGATTAAAAATAGCTACTAAATCGGTTGAATGATTAGCTTTTAAAAGCTTTTCAGCATTTAAACTTGAATGTAAATAATCTCCAATTAGAAATGTTTTTCTTAAGCTTAAATCCTTATTCAATATAGTAATTGCTGGTGCTTGAATGTCAACATATGCAAATTTCGAATCATTCTTACACCATTGGGATAATAAACTAATGGACCCATCTTCATTATGTACCATATCGAATACATTGCCAGTCATTAGTTTATAGACAGAAGTATATTTACCAAGAATATTTCCATTGGAATCCAATTTATATAATATCGTTTCAAAGAATTTAAAATAATCTGTATACTTGACGCCGACATAATAATTACCCTCATTATCGACGCTGACTGATTCACAACTATTGCTTGCATAATCTTTCGTAATTCCGCCTAATATTTTAGTCCATATTATGTGTCCAGAAGTATCCATTTTGACAAGTTGAACTTGATTAGCAAATGGATCACTAGGCACAGGAACGCGTATATCATAAGCAATGATCAAATGACCATTGACATCTTGGGCCATATCTCCAAATCTAATAGAACAAGTATCATCATGACATAATGAATTGTAAATAGAAAAAAATTGAGTAACTCCTGATTCAGCATTGTATTTGAGAATGGCATCATGATTAGGTTTTAGATATATCGATGTGTAAAAGGTTCTATAATCATACGTGATCATATCCTCAGGATAGAAATAGTTATGCTCCCCTTGATATGGAATATAATCGTAACTCAATAACTTGCCATTGAGGTCAAAGACACCAAAGCCCGTTCCATAAATATTATTTCCATTAAAATTTGAAGTATCAGTTGCCTTAATAAAGGTGTAAATTTTGTCCTGACTGATAGTTAATGCTGATATATAATTAGGCCAATAATTGATATCCATCCGATCGTTAAATTTCAGTACATAAGTATTTGCAAAACCACCTTGAGCAATAAGATAATTAGAGCATATAATGAGCAGTATAATTAATTTAAGGTTCATATGATGGATTAATGTATTAAAAATTGTCCGTTCTCATAAATCTTTTTTCCATCAGCAAAAATACTACCACCATTCTTCATATTCGTAATTAAATCCCAATGAATGGTTGACTTGTTTTTTCCACCACATTGATAATAAGATTGTCCTACAGCCATGTGAACAGTTCCACCAATCTTTTCATCAAACAATATATTTTTTGTCGCTTGTTGAATATTCGGATTGGTACCAATGGCAGCTTCACCAAAAACCGTGGTACCCTCTATAGCAAAAACCTGATCTAGTACTTCCTGACCTATGTTGGCACTCCAGGATTGAATCACACCGTCCTTAACTTCTAAAGTTATACCCTGAACGTCTTTGCCAAACATTAATGTAGGGTAATCAAAATAAATCGTACCGTTAACTGAATCTTCAATAGGACTCGTGAATACCTCACCTGATGGCATATTGGACTTCCCATCTGAATTGATCCAGGTTCTTCCTTCTACACCAAATTCAATGCTCCAATTTTGGTGCTCATACCGCATCACCTTACAAGGATTTAAATAATCAACAATCCCTTGTTGCATTTTGCTAATATCCAACCAATGCTCAGCCGGTTGCTCACGATCCAAAAAACAAGCTTTTTGAATAAATGTCGCATACTCATCTAAACTCATGTTGGCCTGATCAGCTCCTTGTTGGGTTGGAAACTGACATAGACTCCGCTTCAAACTTCCATTACCCAATCGCTCAAAATATATTTTACTAAAGGCAGCATTTGCTTCTGTCAACAACTGAACTTTATTGGGATCAGTCTCGGCCATATCCTTATTGGATTGGAATGGTGCGCGTATGAGTATATAAGCATTACATTCCTGGATCAATGCTAAACTACGCGGATTCACATATTTCAATTGATCTTCATTTCCATATTCCAGAAGTATATCTTGTTGGCCTTCGAATATCCATTCCACTTCAACAATTGCTCCCAGTTTTGTGGCGTGTTTATAAAAAGATTTCACCAAAGACTCTGCTAATGTTGTGGCTCTTACAAACACCAATTCTCCCGGCTTTAAATACAAAGAATAACTAGCTAATAATTCACCATATTTATCTATCCAGTTCATGATTTAAAGATTTAATGAAAAGTTGCAATTACCATTGTTTAGTTTTATAAGGATATCGAATCATATACAATTTCGCTACATGTTCCTTTAGAAGCTTAGTTAATGCATCGATATTTTCATTAGACTTAGCAGAAATAATCTGAATGGGATAACTGAATTTGATTTGAAGGTTAGTGATGAGTTCTTGTTCGATTTCTTTTTTAGTGCGTTGATCCAATAAGTCATCGAAATACAATTCACGATACGAATCTATTTTATTCAATACCATGATCATCGGTTTATCATTCACGCCAATACTTTTTAGTGTTTCCAACACGGTATTGATTTGATCAACATATTGTGGGTGCGACACATCAATAACATGCAATAACAAATCGCTTTCACGAACTTCATCCAGCGTAGATTTAAAACTTTCAATCAAATGATGTGGAAGCTTGCGAATAAATCCTACCGTATCTGAAAGTAAAAATGGCATGGCATTTATCACTACTTTCCTGACTGTGGTATCTAATGTGGCAAACAATTTATTCTCGGCAAACACATCTGATTTACTCAATAAATTCATCAAGGTAGATTTACCAACATTCGTATAACCAATCAATGAAACGCGAATCATTTCATCGCGGTTTTTTCGTTGAGTTACATTTTGTAAATCAATTTTTTCTAATTTCTTTTTTAGGAAAGCAATTTTTTCTTTAACGATCCGGCGATCTGTTTCAATTTCTTGCTCACCGGGTCCGCGCATCCCGATTCCACCTCGTTGTCGTTCCAAATGCGACCACATTCCCCTCAATCTTGGATAGATGTATTGAAGTTGGGCTAATTCAACTTGAGTTCTGGCTTGGGCAGATTGTGCGCGACTCGCGAAAATATCCAGAATTATAAAGCTCCGGTCTATAATTTTGACCTTTAATGCTTCCTCTAATATATTTTGTTGTTTTCCACTTAGATCATCGTCAAATATGACCATGTCCGCAGGAAAATGTTCCATATATTCCACAATTTCTTCTACCTTACCCTTACCAATGTAAGTACTGGAATGAGGTCCATTTAATTTCTGAACGAATCGTTTGATGACTTTCGCACCAGCGGTCAAGGCTAGAAATTCCAATTCATCCAGGTGTTCTTTGATGAGTGCTTCAGATTGATTTGGAAGTATAATGCCAACTAAGATAGCTTTTTCAACATCTTTCTTTGCGTCTTTTTTCTCAATGACATTGTTCCAGGATGAATTCATAGGTTTCGTTATGTTAATTTGGAAAATTTAGTAAACAAATCAAGCTATATAAAATATAGGAATATTTGTTTTTGCAATGGCACCGAAACCACCTTCTATTTCTGTAAAATTATGCAATCCTTTAGCTTTCATCATAGATGCGGCAATCATACTACGATAACCACCTCCGCAATAAATATATTGATGCTGCGAATCATTAAGTGTATCTAACCATTGAGGTATTTCATCTAAAGTTTTGAAATCTGCATGAACTACATGTGACTTGTTGTATTCTGATTCTTTTCGAATATCTATGATCTTAGAATCTTCCTGATTGTATTCACGTTCGAAAGATGAAGCATTAATTCTGTGGATGGTTTCAATACTTTGACCTGCATCATTCCATGTTTGGAATCCGCCTTGTAAATATCCGAGCACCTGATCAAATCCTACTCTGGCAAGTCTTAGAATACTTTCTTCTTCTCTACCATTACATGTTATTAAAATAATTTTCTGAGTTACATTAGCTAAAATACTTCCTACCCAGGGAGCAAATTGCCCATCTAAGCCGATATTAATGGAACCTAAGATAAATCCTTTACAAAATTCATCTGCACTTCGCGTATCCAAGATAATCACATCATTGTGCTTTTGTAGTTCGCTAAATTCGATAATATCCAGGGCTTTCATTTTTTTACGATGCAATTCGTCATAGGCCTCATACCCATTTTTATTCAGAGCTACATTCATTTCAAAGTATGGTGGTGGCGAACCAAGACCATCCAAAACTTCCCGAATAAAATCTGATTTACTTTTCTGATTCAATGCATAGTTGACTGCTTTCTGATGTTTCAGGGTATCCACAGTCTCCTGCATCATGTTTTTTCCACAAGAAGATCCTGCACCATGTGCCGGATAGATCAATATATGATCCGGAAGGGGTAATAATTTCTGATAAATAGAATCATACAGTATACCGGCCAATTCTTCCTGTGAATATCCACTACCCGCCTGAGCCAGATCAGGGCGACCGACATCACCTAAAAACAGCGTATCTCCAGAAAATAAACAAACCTCATGCCCGGATTCATCAAACAACAGGTAACACACAGATTCCATAGTATGTCCCGGTGTATGCAATACTTTTAGTTTGAGTTTTCCGATAGAAAAATACTCGTTATCTGCCGCAATATGACAATCGAATGCTGGACGTGCAGTGGGTCCATAAATAATTTGTGCTCCGGTTTTTTTTGATAAATCTAAATGACCTGAAACAAAATCCGCATGAAAATGCGTTTCAAAAATATATTTGAGCTTGACCTTATTTTTATTCAATAAATTTAAATAGGGTTCTATCTCGCGCAATGGATCAATAATGGCTGCTTCACCATCACTTGAAATAAAATAGGCACCCTGAGCTAAACATTTTGTATACAATTGCTCAATATGCATCCTTATTTTAAATTACTGTACCCACCAAGATTGGTGACATTCTTAATACCTTTTTGTTGCAATAATGCTGCAGCTCTGCCACTTCTTCCGCCACTGGCACAATATAAATAATAGGTTTCATCACTTTTAAATGTTGGTAAAGCTTTTTCAAAGTCACCATTATTCCAATCTAAATGAATAGCATCCTTATAGTGCCCTTGATTATACTCATCCAAGGTTCTTACGTCAATAACTTTTCCTGGTTTTTTTGCTAATAATTCTTTCATATTTACTGGTTTATTCTGTGCAGTTACATTTGTCATATTAAAAAATAAATATAAGCATACACCGCCTAATATTAAAAATAAAATCCATTTCATAATCAACTGTATTTAATGTTAAATAAGCATTTATACTTTAACAATTCTATTGCAAAAATAATTCTTTTACGAATATAAAGATACCCACTGTTAAGACAAACCAACCAAAAATAGGTTTTAATTTTTGATCAGGTACCCATTTTGCTAAATATCCACCTAAGAGGATACCCAAAATGGCCAAAGCGGTAAACCAACTCAATAAATGCCAATCAATATCGTGTGCTGTTCGGGAATATATAAAAAAACCTATTCCGGTATTGATACAAATGATACTTAACGAGGTACCTATGGCTTGTTTTATAGAAATATTCAATAATTTAACCATCGTAGGAATTAACACGAAACCACCACCAGCGCCCAAAACACCTGTAATCAATCCTACTACAAGACCGGCCATTATGATTCTCAGGCTACTCACTTTTTTCCCATCGGATGTGGCAGGTTGAGATCGAATCATACTAACCGAAGACCAAATCATCACCAAGCTTAATAGAAAAAGAATTAAGTGATTTTTGGTAAATTCCCAATCACCAAAAGAAAAAATGGTATTTGGAATTAATGGTAATATAAATGCTCTGCTTATAAATACACTTACCAAAGATGGTATTCCGAATTTGAATAAGGCTTGAATTAATATCGTTTTTCTAATGATATGACTTACCGCTCCAACAAAAGCAGTAACAAAAACCACAAATAAAGAATAAGCACTCGCAGTATAACCATCGACCCCAACCCAGTATACCAATATGGGTACGGTCAGGATACCTCCGCCTGCACCTAACAGGCCCAAAAGCAAACCCATAAATAAAGCTCCCAGAACAGACAAGATTCCCATCTGCAATGATAAGTAAAAAGGTATAATTAATACCAACCAATGCTTTACATTTGTGTTTAAATGAACAATTTCTATTATTAAAAGCCTATTTGAATGGTTTTACCCATTTACTTGTATGGATATCCCGTGCTTAAACAAAAAGCAAGTCCAATAACTAAGGATTATCCTAATCTCAAAGATGTCATCACCAATATGTGGGAAACTATGTATTTCGCTAAAGGCGTTGGTCTAGCTGCTCCACAGGTCGGTCTTGGAATTCGATTATTTATCGTAGATACGATGCCCTATTATGAAGAAAAAAATCCTGAAAAAGGTATCAAAATGGTGTTTATCAATCCTACCATTATTGAAGAATATGGACCGGAATGGCCTTTTGAAGAAGGATGTCTCTCCATTCCCAACATTCATGCCGAGGTAGAACGCACCACTCATCTAAGAATCAAATATCTGGATGAACAGTTTAATGCACATGAAATGGTTTTTGATGAAATGAATGCACGTGTCATTCAACATGAATATGATCATATCGAAGGTATATTATTCGTTGAGAAAATCAAACCCGTCCGACGACAATTAATTCAAAGAAAATTAGAAAAAATTAGAAAAGGAAACTGTGATGCTAAATATCCAGTTAAATTTTTACAATAACTATTTAAATAAAATGAATATGAAATTATTAACTACAAGTGTTGTTTTGTTTTTTTCGTTTATCTATTGCACTTACGCACAATCGTTAAAACAAGTACTCATACTTAATGAAGGTTCTTTCGATTTTGTAAACAATAAAATCATTGTTCCGGTTTCCGTTGGTTCATACGATCCAACAAGTAAACAATATACGACCTTATTTGACATTCCAAATGCACGATTTGCATCTGATATTAAATTAGATGGTTCGACATTTTGGGTGACTGCTGATCAATATTTAAATCAATATCAACTTAGCGACAACAAGCTTATTAGATCAAAAATTGTAGAAGGCGTACGTAAGGTAGAATTCTATCAGGACTATGTGATCGTCACCAAAGGAGAATATAATAAGACCTTGGATTCATATGTTCAAATTTTAAATAAATCAGATTTAAGTGTTGCTTTTAGCATACCTTCATCTATTCAGCCTTTCACCACGGAAAATATTAGTATCCATAATGATAAAGCGTATGTAGCCGTAAATAATGGTTTCGTGTTCGGTGAAGAAGTTGGAAAATTACTGGTCATTGATCTCAAAACTTTAAGTTTAGAATCAACCATTGAATTAGGAATCGATGGAAAAAATCCGGAGAATCTAATGGTGGCCAATAACACATTGTATAGTTTGAATAATAAAAATTACACAGGAAGTTCAATATCTAAAATTACAATCGACCAAACCCAAAATGTTACTACTACCAATTTACCAGGTGTGAGTTCCCTATGCGGTACTTCAGCATTGGTAGACCAAGCTATTATCTATCAGGAAAGTGGTAAGACCGTAGTAGGCAGTTATAGTCTCACTGATGATCAAACCAAAACATTAAAGGATTTTGGTAAGAGTTTTTATGGACTAACTTATGATCCTAAATCGGGATACTTGTATGGTGGTGAAACAGATTTCTTCTCTTATGGCCAAGTATTTATTTATGACCGACAATATGAACTTGTAAATCAATTTTCAACCAGTATAAGCCCGGGTTATTTTGTGTTTGACTACAGTCTAAGTTCTGGATCGCATTCTGGGGATAACACTACATTCAATGTTTATCCTAATCCTGCTGGTGATATGATACAATTGAATTTTATACCTGTAGATTCAAAAATTATTCTAACGGATGTACTAGGTCATAAAATTATACTTCCTGCTACATCACAACAAATCAACATCAAACATATCCAATCTGGATTATTTCAAATGCAAGCAAAATCAGAAACTGGATTGGTATTGAAAACTTTGGTAAAAATATAATCGCAGTAGATTCAGACTCTTAACCCTGCACTTGATTAAAAGATCATTCGCCTAGCAAATTGTCAAAATGCATTCGAGGAAGGGCAAATAATTAAGTAGTCATAGAAATTTGGACCGGCCTTAAAGGATGAACGAACCAAAAGACATCAGAATGTCTTTTGGTGAAGTGAACCTAAATAATTGGTGTAGTCTTCGAAGCCAATTATTTAGGCATGGAGAATGAATAATTTTTGATTTCCCTCAGCCTGATACAGGCTTCGGTTCATTCGTTAATTTGTGATTTTGGATCACAAATTTCTTGCTAAGGCAAGATCACTCAATCATTTTTCATGAAAAAAGAACAAAAGGTTAAAAATATGAACGAGAATTAAAACTATGTAAAAATGTTAAACAACCAGATTAATTTTTTAAATTTTTTTCTAGTTTACGTTGGTAAAGGAGTTCTGAATCTATTCCCTTCTAATAAAATAAGCTAGAGTTTATTCAATATTGCTGTAACGTTTTCAAGACTTGTAGGTTCTATTTTAACATCAATAGCACTTCCTACAGCAGTTTTGGAACGAACTTGTCCTATATAAAAATCTTTTTTTCCTTTACCAATGACGATATAGGTAACTTCTTGTTCTGCCGGTACTTTATTGAAGCAATACATATTCGCAGATGTAGCCGCCAAACTAACACTGGTTACCGCATTGAAATTTTTAAATACACAAAATATATTGGTTGATATCGAATCATTTTTTGGATCGCTAAGCACCTGAATACATGGTGTTACGAAAGTACCAGTGAAATTTACAAAATAATCACAATTGATCCATTTCAGTCTTTCTGGAAAACAGACATAGCCATAAGTAGCTAGATTGCCAGCCCTCCACTCTCCGGTGCCTACATTTGAGGTACTATTCGGATTATTATCCGCTTCAATCCAATCCAGAGGAGTATCTTGGTTGACTTCGCCATAAAATAATTCCATTTCCTCAATAGGATTAGGTTCAGCAATTCTTAGTTCATAATGTTTTCCAACTATTAAATTCAAAGGTTTACCCTCCCATGTAGCTTCTAAATAAAACATGCCTCCGGAAGATATCAGACGACCTTTGGAATAGGTAGTCAGACCCATCTTACTCATGTCTGACTTATTCTTAACTCTGGTTACTTTAAGTTGAATTTTTTTATTGGGCAATGGCTTTCCGTCATAGGCAAAAACATTAGCCGGAATATTGATTTTTGAAAGATCTTCAAAAACATATTCAAATGCATCTCCAGAATTAAACTCCAATACAAGAGGTGTGAGTTGCAATTCAGCTAATCCTTTATTATAAAGAGGATGCTCGGATTGGATCGTATTGGCTTTTTCAAATGGTATAAAATCATCTATATTATTACAAGCAGTTAACATCAAGGATGCTAAAAATATAAATCGAGATAATTGTTGCATTTTTATTTATTTATGTGCTTTCTTAATACTTGATTGATATCATTTTATAGTTTATTGTTGCTTTGTATGCTCAATTTTTTAAAATAAATGGTTATTTACCTGACCTTTATACAATCAATGTTTAACAATTTTAATCATACCCTTGGCTTTCTTGCCTTCTTTGACCATTATAAAGTAGTTGCCATTGACAAATTTAGACATATCGATTTGATAGATCCCCTTATTTTCATAATAATGCGAGTGAACAACGGTTCCCAATTCATTAAAAATGTCCAATTGCGTATCTTCAGACTCAAGATTAACTTCTAATGTTTGGCTTATCGGGTTAGGATAAGAGAATAACTTCTTGATTGTGCTAAAGTCATTAGTTGCTGTGATCTGCTGACTCATTTTATGCAAAAAGATATCGTTAAATCCATTGGTACTTATGTTTTCTACTCCAGACCCAGGATCAAAATCAACATACCCGGTGAAAGAACTCATCAGATAAACATTTAATGTAGGATCGACCAATATTTGAAATCCAACATCAGAAGGATTGGCTTCAATAGAATAGGCCCAATTAAATATTCCATTTTTATCTAATTTGAGGGTAAAAATGCTGAAGGTATTGGGCGCTCCTAATTCATAAATCCCTGTTCCCGGATCTAGATCTGTGATTCCTTCAATGATTCCTGTAAGGTATAGATCATTTTTTTTATCAAGGGTAACATCAGAAGATCTGGCAGTACTGTTTCCTATCTGTTGAGCCCAGATGTAATTACCTTCATCGGTAAGTTTAAGCAAAAACAAATCTTTACTTCCCTTTGGGGTCAAGATTCTAGTACCTGATCCCGGATCAAAATCAACAGGTCCATGAAATTCGCCAGCCAAATAAATATTTCCCATGGGGTCCGTTACAAGTGTTCTTCCGCTTTCTTCTGCCAAGCCTCCAATGCTTTTTGCCCAAACAAAATTCCCGGAAGGATTTATTTTAGAAATAAATACATCCGCTATCCCATTAGTAGTCAATTGGAATGTATCTGGTCCGGGATCAAAATCTGTAGTACCCGTAAATTGTCCTGTGGTTATGACATTTCCTTCAATATCTATAGTTAAATCATTAACCAATTCAAAGGACTTCCCACCCAATTGTCGGGCCCATAAAAACTCAGCTGACGCATTCATTTTCAAAATAAAAATATCCTCTTGTCCGAATGGACTTAAATAATATTCTGAGGATCCAAAATCAAAATCAATCCGCTCATTGAAGTAACCAGTCAGGTATACATTATTTTGGGCATCGAGGACTAAAGCATTGATATCAATATAAGTCGAAGCATTAAACTGATAAGCCCACAGAAAATTGCCATCAGCATTTAATTTCAAGATAAATAAATCATCCTTGTTCTGACTGGTTAACGGAAATAAACCCGGTCCCGGATCAAAATCTACGGTACCTTGAAAAGTCCCGGCAATATATATGTTCCCGGATACATCTGTAGACATATACCGACCATCGTCTGACTTGTCACCTCCTATATTTTTTGCCCAAATAAGTTCACCTTTAGAATCCATTTTGGTGATAAAAATATCCCTGGCACCATTTGATTTTAGTACATAACTCAAGGGTCCGGCATCAAAATCTACTGTTTCTTCAAATGATCCTGCCGTATATAGATTACCCCTAGCATCCAAAGAAACCGATGAACCAATATCAGTAGAAGGGCCTCCCATAGCCTTTACATATTCAAATACAGGTGTTTGTCCCTTGAGTGAATAGGTATTCATTGAAAAAACGAACGAAATAATAATTAAACCATGAACAATAGGGCTCATTGACAAATAAGTTAGTCGACTAAAAAAATTAAATACACTCATGTTAAATTCTGATTAAAAGAAAAAAAATTAATGAACCAAACGTTAGAAAAGTAAAGGCACCTTTAATCCGAATTTGATATGGGGGGAGAAATATTTTTGTTTTAATGGATCTGAATCAATTGTAAACGAATTGAAATAATAAATCAATCCCGGCTCTATAAATAATTCGCTTCGCTTAAATATTTTTTTAGATACATTAATGTCCAAAGTAACAAAGCCACCTAAAGATTGTTTAAATCCTTGGTTCGTATTGGAAACAATATTATTGTATTTTACTGGTGCCAAAGTATCGTTTAAATATTGTCCGGAATGTTGGGCAAATACATTCAATCCAGTTCCTACAGAAGCACCTATATCTAATAATTTACCATGCTTAATATAGCCCAAGGATATGGGAAGATTTAATAAATGTCTGTAATTATGGTGTTCTATGATTCGTAAACCCACCATGGTATCTGTTCTCAAGAGCGGCCCACCCGGGTATTCATAGATTTCGGTGACCCTTACTTCACCATTTTTAGTATAGGTAAACTTTTCATTTATTAATTGATATTGGATGCCAAGCTTTAAAACTAGAGCTTGATATTGCAAAGCCAATCTTAAACCCGCCAAACCAGATAGTTGCGCTGTCTCCGACTTAGATCTTGCACCAGCATATGCATTATTCTCTGATGATTTCGCAGTCAATTGATACATATTCAACCCAGGGCCTACGTAGGGTTCCAGATATAAACTAAAGTGTTTCTTTTTTAAGAATTGATAGCAATTCACTTTTGGATCAGGTTTCTTCACTTCACTTGGTTCATGATTAAGCGGTGGAAGATTCTTCGGAGCTAATAATTCATATATGGCTTGCGAGCGATTCAAATCATCCATCGTCAAATCAGCATTTTGGGTTTCAGTTATCCGTTCATTTAGCAAAGGTTCAGCAGTTGCTGCTGCTATACTTGAACTTGCAGATTGGTCAGAAGCCGATACTTTAGCCTTGGTATGGTTTGTTGTATTTATATTTCGAACTACGGATTGTGTGCTTGCTTTTTCAGTATTTAAGCTATTGCGCTCATTATGTTTTTGAGATGCTGGAGCAGATACAATGTTTGGCTCACTTACATTGGATTCAGAAATATTATTAGTCGATACACTTTGATTAAATGTTGCCGTTTTATTGCTTTCGCTTAATTCAAGGCTTTTCGGAGTATACACGTAAAAGGCCAAAGCCAAGGCGCCCACTACTCCAATTCCACCAAATAGGAATATAAATGGCCATCGGTTTTGATCTTTTTTCTTAGGAATATGCGGTTTCACAGCTTCCCAAACTCGAGGAGAAACTGTGGATTTTTTGTTACTTTCGTATTCCCTGATATTATCTAACCAATCTTTCTGCATACTATATACTCATTTCAGGATACATTGTTTTTATTTTATTAGCCAGGAAGTTCTTTGCTTTCATCAATTGTGATCGACAAGTCACCTCCTTAATTTCAAGCATAGTCGCAATTTCTGTATAACTATACCCTTCTATAACACTTAAATTGAATACCGTTCTATACCCTTGTGGTAAGGTCAGTATCAATTCTGACAACCTTTCATAATCCATACTGTGCATGGGCCCCGGATCTACTGCCACTTCAATCACTTCATCATACCCGCTGGACAATTTCAGCTTTTTAAGATCAGCCAACTGTTTTAGGCATACATTGACCATAATTTGTCGGATCCACCCACCCAGTTGTCCTTCGTCCTTCCAGGTATGCAAATACTTAAAAACCCTAATAAAGCCCTCCTGTAGGCAATCTTCAGCTTCCATTTGTTCGGTAGCATACCGCCTGCACAAGGACATCATCGTGGGTGAATACTGATCAAAAAGCCGCTTACAGGCCAACTCGTCTCCTGCGAGACAGTCCCGAACCAAGGCTTTTTCATCCATACCACTCATAGGACTCCAAGTTACGTAAATTTGTTGCTTCGAGGGGATGATTTTGGGGAAAATAATTCAATTACGAAAGATCAATTACAAATTACGGGAACGGAAATCAATTACGAATTAAACTAAAAAAATATTTTGACCTAATCATTTAAATGACAATTGCCAAAAGAAACTTTTATATTGCAAAAAAATACAAAGATGACTAATGAAATCTATCCTTGTCTGTGGTTTGATGGGAAAGCCCATGAAGCAGCTACTTTTTACTGTTCAATCTTCAATCATTCAAGGATACTGACCGAAAATCCAATGGTGGCTCTATTCGAGCTCAATGGAAAAAAAATAATGGGCCTTAATGGAGGACCTGTGTTTAAAATGAATCCATCAATATCTATGTTTATCCATTGCACTACTCAAGAAGAATGTAAAAGAATATGGGATCAATTATCAGAAGGTGGTACCGTATTAATGCCTTTGAACCCATACCCGTGGAGCGAACTCTATGGTTGGATTCAAGATAAATACGGCTTCACCTGGCAAATCATGAAGGGCACTGAAGATCGCATGATGCCAGCTATGTTATTTACAGCTGACCAATTAGGTAGAGCACAAGAAGGATTAGATTTTTATACCAGCTTGTTTAAGCATTCTTCGATAGATAGTAAAAATTATTATCCTGAAGGATCTCCATTTGCCGGTAAGTTATCTTACGCGGAATTCAAACTAGATGGATATCCTATGGTAGCCATGGAAGGACCTAATGAGCATAATTATACATTTAATGAAGGCGTTTCTTTAGTTGTGAATTGTCAAAACCAGGATGAAATTGATTTTTTCTGGAATCAATTTACTTCAGATGGTGGATTCGAAAGTATGTGCGGTTGGTGCAAAGACAAATTCGGCGTATCATGGCAAATCATTCCAAATAATATAGCTGAAATTATGAACGACAAAGATCATGGCCCAATAGCCATGCAAGCCATGCTTAAAATGAAAAAATTAGATATAGCAGCTTTGTTAAATGCTTAATAAAATAAATGTATTCCATATTAAGCATTCGCAAAAGACTAATTTTTTTTGAATTGACCATATAATCAATTTAAAAATTAAAAATAATCAATACACGATTCGGTACCTAATTCTTTAAAGCTATTGTACTACGTTTATAGATATATCATATCCAAATAGTTCTCCATTAAAAAAAATAAATATTTCAATTCCAAACTTATGCGTCTCTTCCTATTAATAGGTATTATTTACCTTCACTTGGGTTGCCAAGAAAAAGTAATACCAACCCATACATCTGTATTAGAATATTTTAACTACAACGATTCCATAGAATCTGCCGGTGTAAAAATGATTCCCATAAAAACACCTGTTGGTGAATTCAAAGTATGGACTAAACGCTTTGGTAAAAATCCTAAAATAAAAATATTATTGTTGCATGGCGGCCCGGGAATGACCCATGAATACATGGAATGTTTTGAGACCTTTTTCCAAAGGGAAGGCTTTGAATTTTATGAATATGATCAATTGGGATCATACTATAGCGATCAACCAACCGATAGTAGTCTCTGGACAACAGAACGTTTTGTAGATGAAGTGGAACAAGTGCGCCAAGCTATTGGGGCCGATAGTTCCAATTTTTACTTACTAGGTAATTCATGGGGTGGCATACTCGGAATGGAATATGCTTTGAAATATCAACAACATTTAAAAGGACTTTTAATATCTAACATGGTAGCCAGTTCTACTGAATATGGAAAATATGCCAATGATGTTCTTGCCAATCAAATGAAACCAGAAGTGCTTCAAGAAATAAGAGCTATTGAGTCAAAAAAGGATTTTAATAATCCAAGATTCATGGAATTGCTCATTCCAAATTTTTATCATGAACATATCTGTCGCTTACAAGAATGGCCTGATGGACTTAATAGAAGTATAAAACACATCAATGGAAATATCTACACTTTAATGCAGGGTCCTAGTGAATTTGGTATTAGTGGTCGTCTTGAAAAGTGGGATATCAAACATCGACTTAACGAAATAAAAGTTCCTACCTTAATGATCGGTGCACAATACGACACAATGGATCCTAAAGCCATGGAGGAACAAAGTAAAATGGTGAAACGTGGTCGATATTTATATTGTCCAAATGGAAGTCACTTATCGATGTGGGATGATCAACAAGTTTTTATGAACGGGGTCATCCAATTTATCAAAGATGTGGACCATGGTAATATGTAATTTATATGAACAAAGTTGCGATCAACAAAATCATTTGCATGGATACAAAATAAAAATGATCCTGAAAAAATGATCCTTGAAAAAATACTGAATTAAAAACAATGAATACAATGAATCAAAGCTTGTGAATCTTTTTAAATACATTTCTTTACTTTTATTTTTTTTAGTAAATCTTCATCTTGTAAATTCTCAAAACAGTACGAATAAGGATACTGTACAAAATACAAACGTATAGAAAATAAGCTACATAACTAAACAATTCATTATACCTGCAGCATTAATGTCCTATGGTGTTATTGCTTTAGAAAGTGATTACTTAAAATTAATCAATACCGAAATTCGAAATGAACTGAGTGAACATATTGATAAAAGAATAACCATTGATGATTTTTCCCAATTTGCGCCAGCCATTTCTGTCTATGCATTCAATGCAATTGGAATAAAGGGTAAGAATAATCTTTTGGACAGAAGTATTATTTTGGCAAGTTCCTATTTATTGATGACAACAAGTGTTCGTATTTTAAAATCCACTACAAACATTACAAGACCAGATAGCAGTTCAAATAATTCCTTCCCCTCCGGACATACCGCAACTGCTTTTGCAGGAGCAGAATTCTTGTGGCATGAATATAGGGATGTATCCATATGGTATGGAATCTCAGGCTATATTGTTGCGACGGGTACCGGAATGTTTAGAATTTATAATGCTCGTCATTGGTTGTCTGATGTAGCTATGGGAGCAGGTATTGGAATGCTGAGTACAAAAATGGCATATTGGATATTTCCATATTTAGATCATTATGTATTCAAATCTAAAAAATATTTACATTCAACAATGGTCCTGCCAAATTACTATGGAAACCACTTTGGAATAGCACTTACCCATACATTTTAAAAAATATTTAGCCAATAAAATAATTGTTTTAACTTTGAAAATCAATTGTGAATGCGTTCACTAAATTCTTCTAATTGATATTAAATTTAAGATAATAAGCTAACTAACAAAACCAAACGATATGAATCCAACAGTCAAAAACATTCTAGCAGTAGTCGCCGGTGTTATCATAGGTGGTGCTTTAAACATGGGAATCATCATGTTAAGCAGTTCCGTTATACCTCCACCTGAAGGCGCTGATCTTAAAACGATGGAAGGCTTAAAAGCAGCTATGCCACTCATGGAACCCAAACATTTTCTTATGCCTTTTTTAGCTCACGCTCTTGGAACTTTATTAGGTGCAATGGTTACTGCAGGTTTAGCCGCAACTCAAAAGATGAGATTAGCCATGATTGTAAGCGCATGGTTCTTGCTTGGTGGAATCATAAATATTATTATGCTCCCTTCTCCCATTTGGTTTACACTTGTAGATCTAATTTTCGCATATTTACCGATGGGTTATTTAGCTTGTAAGTTAATGCTGAAAAACAATTAAAAATATCTGATATTCTACACATTCATGGATCTATTGTTGAGTATTGATCATAGATCTGTGAATCGTTTATATATGTTCAATCCAGTATTCAATATTGATGGATATCAATAACTCATACTTATTCAGATCCGAAAGATTAGGATTCAGAAATTGGAATGAAAGTGACGTTCCTATAATGATTGAGATCAATCAGGATAAAAGGGTTATGGAATTTTTTCCAAACCTAATACATGAGATAGATACCATTAGTTTTATACAACGGATGCAAACCCAATTTCTTGAAAAAAAATTTTGTTATTTCGCTGTTGATCTTTTATCAACCCATGAATTCATAGGTTTTATTGGTCTTTCAGAACAAAACTTTGAATCGGATTTTACACCTTGCGTAGATATAGGTTGGCGACTAAGCATTAAATACTGGAATAAAGCTTATGCTACAGAAGGTGCAAAAAAATGTTTAGCATATGGTTTGGATGATTTAAATATACCAAAAATTTATGCCATTGCACCAAAAATAAATACAAAATCAGAACATGTCATGAAAAAAATTGGGATGAAAAAGCTTGGAGAATTTGAGCATCCTAAGTTGTTAAATAATGAGAGGCTTAAATGTTGCATACTTTATGAGAAAATCCAAGAATAATAACTAGCTTTCTTAGATGAATGGTTTACATTTATACGATTATTGAAATATCATTTATATAGCCTATTAAATCTCTTCTCCACTAAAATATCTTATGAAATCAAATGATTCCCATTCCAAAAATTTACCCGCATTATCAGAGCACACCATCTTAAGATATTTTAATTTTATTGCCTTATATGTTGCCCAAGGAATTCCTGAAGGAATGGCATTTTTTGGGATTCCCGCTTGGATGGCCATGAATGGTAAGACCCCCGGAGAAATTGGCGGATTCGTTGCAGCTGTAGGACTTCCTTGGAGTTTTAAGATCATTGTCGCACCATTAATGGATAGGTTTAGTTATCTGCCAATGGGCCGTCGAAGACCATGGGTACTGTTTGGTCAGTTGGGATTAATTTTAAGCTTTATTGCAATGGCCTTTGTGCCAGACCCTTTGAATAACTTAAATTTATTTATGGTGGCAGGATTTGCAGTAGGATTTTTTGGTGCTTTTCAGGACGTGGCAACTGATGGTATGGCTATTGATATTGTACCCATTAACCAACAAGCCAGAGCTAATGGATTTATGTGGGGCGCAAAAATAGTAGGTATATCAGGCTCTTTAGCATTGGGTAGCTGGTTACTTAATAAATTTGGATATTCACAGGCTATCCTCATGTTGTCTGTTGCGGTTTTTGCTATCATGTTTGTACCATTATTTCTACGTGAAAGACCAGGTGAAAAATTACTTCCATGGAGTAAAGGTTCTACTTCCTTAGAAAATGAAAAAATGCAAATAACCAACTGGACTGAAATTTTTAAATCTCTGTTTAGTGTATTCCTATTGCGCAATAGTATACTCATGGCTTGTGTGTTGTTCATCACCCAAATTTCTTTTAATTTTATAGCCACTTTACTTCCAGTATTTACAGTGCAAGCATTGGGTTGGACCAATTTAGAATACTCTCAATTTTTTGCCACAGCCAGTCTCATCGGTGGTATAGGCGGTATGTTGATCGGTGGTATATTAATCGACAAATTTGGTAAAATCAGGATGTTGAATGTGTATTTTTTTATTCTCATCATGTTAACCACAGTATTTCCATTTTTAAATATGTATTGGAAAAATTATTGGGTCATCAGCAGCTTCATGGTTATCTACCAAATTTTATATGTATTTACAAGTATTGGATTATTTGCATGCGCCATGGAATTTTGTTGGAAGAAAATTTCCGCAAGTCAATTCACATTGTACATGACTATAGCAAACCTGGGCAGAATTGTAGGCGCAAAACTACTAGGCCCTTTAAAAAATTTGTTGAGTTGGGAGTATACCATATGTTCATTTGGCGTGATGTTAGCTTTAGCCTGGATCATCATGCCATTGATAAAAATCAATATCCATGTCAAGAAAATTGAAGAATTGGAAATGAAAAATGCTTAAATTATAATTGCAAGATGAAAACCTAGGATATTAATAAAATGAGATAAAAATTCATTTTACAAAAAGTATAAACAAGGATAACTAAGCTAGCTTATATAAATATTAATTATAAAAATGCAATAATAAAAAATAATTGAATGAATAGAGCAACCCAAGCTTTACTGGACGAATATCAAAAATCAATTCGGGAACTTATTTTTGTTATTCAAAATATATCTGATCAACAACTTTGTAAAATAGTAGATCATGAAACTCAAGATCAGGATTGTAGATCCATTCAAACGATCCTCACCCATGTCATTGCTTCAGGATATTCTTATACCGTGTACATTGAACATTTCATTGGGATCCACAGTACCAGACCAGAACCAAAAATATTTGAAACCATTAATCCTTATATTGAAGCCTTAAATGCAATGTTTGAATATTGTGTACAATGTTTTAAATCGCATCCCAATGTTGTCATTGAAGAACATGACCCATTGAAAAAAATTAATGTTAAATGGGGACAACAATACGACATAGAACAATTAATGGAACATGCTATAGTACATATTCTTAGACATCGCAGACAAATTGAACATTTCATTTTCAAATTATCCGAAGACCGGTTATAAAATGATCCTATTCTAAAACTTAGATTAATCATATGCTCAATATCTTATACCCTATTTTTAATAACAATTGGAACATTTTCATTTCTAATTTTTAGAAAAAATATAACTATTTTGTGCTGGCAATAATGAAACTAATTTTTTATGAATCCTTAAAGATATTACGCACATCGGAACAATAATTCAATACAATTTGCAACTATAATATATGAATCCAGAAATAAAATCAGCTCTATTACGTGTATTTCCCTTTATGATTGCATTGATCTTTCTAGTCATTGCCATCCATCGAAACAAAATATCCAAATCAGAAATAGACCTTCACAAACCTGCATCCTTAAAAACATATTTACTTTGGATTACCGGATTTTTAATCTTTATAGTAGGTTCAGAATTTGCTTTATATCGGTTTGGGATTCTAGAAATCAACTCTTGGAACCATACACTCATCCCTTCCATAATTAGAATAACGGGTGCATTGGTATTTGCTCCTATAGTGGAAGAGCTTATTTTTAGGGGAGTATTGCTTAATTTTTTAAAAAAAATAAAATTAAACATCCACATGGCCATTTTTTCACAGGCTGTAATTTTTGTTCTACTTCATAATTTCGCATATGACAATACTTTATCATCACATATTGGTATAATTCAAAGTCTTACAGATGCGATATTATATGGCTATTCCAGACATTTAACAAAATCCATTTACACTCCGATAACGATGCATATGTTAGGAAATTTAGTTGCCACAGCTGAGCGCTTTATACTGTGAATATAAATAAATGAGCTTAATATAGAATAATACTAAACATGAATCCTTAAACCAATAAATTCATCACTTTACAATATAAAAAATAATAATAATGATCCATTTGATTCGAACCGATAATCATCATGAAGATTTTAAATTATTAGTTATCGAATTAGACAAAGAACTCAAATTACGTGATGGGGATGATCATACCTTTTATGCACAGTATAATAAATCAGATAACATAAAATATGTCTTAGTAGCCTATAATCAAGAACTACCGATAGCTTGCGGTGCTATCAAAGAATATGATCAGGATACTATGGAAATCAAAAGAATGTTTGTAAGGCCAAATTACAGAAATCAAGGCTTAGCTTCCTTGATCTTAAAAGCATTGGAACAATGGTGTCAAGAACTGCATTACATAAAATGCATGTTGGAAACTGGAATAAATCAACCAGAGGCCATTCGATTATATGAAAAAAACAATTATACTAAAATTCCTAATTATGGGCCATATATCAATGTTGAAAACAGCTTTTGCTTTTTGAAAGTACTGAATGGATAAACTGTATTATTAAAAATTAAAAACCATGGAAAAACCAAAATCATATTGCGATGTAGTCAAACATTTAGAACCTACAAATGTCCACAAAATCTATCATGATACTTCTTATGGATTTCCAATAGATAATGACGACGAACTATTTGAAAGACTCATTTTAGAGATTAATCAGGCAGGATTGAGTTGGACCACTATCCTAAACAAGCAGGTACACTTTAAAAAGGCATTTCATCAATTCAATATTAAGAAAGTCGCTTCCTATGGCGAAAAAGATAGATCTCGGCTTTTAAATGATGCCGGAATAATCCGGAATCGATTGAAAATAGATGCTACCATTTACAATGCAGGAGTCGTATTGCAATTGCAAAAAGATTTTGGTTCATTCAAGAATTGGCTGGATGAACATCATCCCTTAACAAAAGAAGCCTGGGTGAAGATATTTAAAAAGACCTTTAAATTTACCGGTGGGGAAATTGTAAACGAGTTTTTAATGAGTACAGGATATCTTGATGGCTCACATATTATAGACTGTCCGGTTTATCATCATGTCATTCAATCCAATCCTCCATGGATGATCAAAAAATAAAACTTCAGAAAAACTTTTATTCAATCAATCCATTTGAATCATTTCTAATTATATGGATCCTGTTATAAATTCATTCACTTTATACTCTAGTAAATGAAATGAATTCTTTGAATTGATAATGCTATCCAAATATTGAATTCTTTTCAATATCTGTTCTATTTATGGACTTCTAAAATTATCCCTTTAAAATATTTAAAATATTTATGCCAAAAAACTTGCATTGCACCATTTCTTTTGTTTAAATTTGTAAACAGGTAAGATATAAATAGTCATCCCACAACCATTTCCCGCACAAAAAACCGGTTAGTTATTGTATTGTCATATAATAAGACAAGATTGAATTGAATTTTACCAATTTAAAGCTTGTCTGAAGTATTTACCTGATCAAATTATAATATCAATTATATAAGGTCTAGTGGAGTCCGGAAACCACTTTAAAAAACGGGGCGTTTCCGAAAAGCCTTACGAGTAGGAACAACTTTTTAAAAACAAACAAAATGACAAACAACAAAACTTTAATTGGAGGCCTGATTGGCGGGGTAGCCTTTTTCCTCCTTGGGTGGCTCATCTATGGCGTCCTTCTCGCGGATTATTATGCTGCCAATACCAACCAATGTGCGGCGAAACCTATGACTGATATGATTATGTGGGCCATGATCGTTTCTAGTTTAGCTTCAGGGTTATTGGTGGCCACAATTTTAAGTTGGTCCAATACCTCAGGAATGATGGCCGGAGCAAAAATTGGAGCAATCGTTGGATTACTTTTTGCCGCTTCGATAGATTTCAGTTTTTATTCCATGAGTACCATGTATGCAAGTCTGACTCCCATTTTTGTTGATATCCTTGTAAGTGCAGTTTATTATGCACTAACTGGAGGTATTATTGCCTGGGTGATGGGAATGATTAAAGGAGCATAACTTAAATGCTTATTTAAATTTTAATTTTTAGTTGAAAAACATACTTAAATTAAAATAATTTAGAGCAATAAAATATACCATACTTAATTCAATTAAAACATAAAGCTACCTTAATCATTATTGTACTTAAATGATTGAGGTGGCTTTATTTATTTTTCAAAATCTAATTATAATTCAAGAAACTTATTTAGATACTTAATATTTAAAACATACAAGATCTTATTTTCCCCTTTTATCAACTTTAAAAATTAATCTTATTAGATGGTTTCAGAACTAATAAAAAAAATTTTAAATGCCGTCTTGTTATTGTCTTCATTCTTTGGATATCTCGAATGGGGCAATAATCAGCATTCCTTTATATTCCAGATTGAAGCTGAATTGTTTTTAAAAGCCAGAGATCATGCCGAAGGATTTACCCATCCATTAATACTGGTTCCCCTGTTGGGTCAACTGATTATTTTATATACACTCTTTCAAAAAAGACCAAGTAGAATCTTAAGTCTCATTGGGTTGACATGTTTGAGTATATTTCTACTCCTTCTTTTCTTTATTGGTCTTCTGACAACCAATTTTAAAATAATCATTTCTACCTTACCATTCATCATTACTAGTATCTTTGTCATTAAATATAATTGGAAGGCTAAATAATATATTTACAATATTTCAATTCTAAGTTGAAAGTACTTTTACTTACAATATTAAATTATACTTTGCAATCAAAGATCAATGAATAAAAAAATAGTATTGTTTTTAATTTGTGCAGCAGGAATAAATATGATTATAATTTCACTACAAGCACAATGTACGGATTGGAAACAACTGCAAGTTACAGATTCTATCTTTACCAATCCTTTTTTTGGAATTAGCACAACACCTGAAGCCGATAAATTGAACCGACCCTTTGAATATGTAGCCAGTGTATCAGGAGGTTTAAAAATTTATAATAATAACGATGCTGGAAATCCAACACTCCTTTCAACCATTCCAAAATCCAAATTAGGTAATTTGGATGTCATTAATTTATATCAGGATAGTATATGGTTGTATGTGTGCTTGGGGAATATTTGGGATACCACTGAAATGGCTGGACTTGCCATAATAGATGTTACTAATCCATCTTCTCCACAAATTATGGACTATTATATTTACCCAGGATTGACAGGAGGATCTGGGGCTGTAGCTATCCAGGGTCCTTACGCATATTTAGCTGCAAATCAAAATGGACTCATCATTTTGGATATTAGTAATAAAAATAAAATTCAATTCAAGAGTAAGTTAATACTAGATCAACATTTTCCTCATTCCAAAACAGGAAGTACATCACTTTATAATGCTCGTGGAATAGCACTTCAAGGTCATTTTGCATATGTATGTTTTGATAGAGGCGGCCTGAGAATTATAGACATTTCCGATGCTAATGCACCCATTCAAATCAATCAATATTGTTTCCCTGCTTTAATTGACAAAGCAACCGCATACAATAATATAGTGATACATAATCATTGGGCATTTGTAAGTATTGATTATTATGGAATGGAAATTTTAGATATAACAAATCCTAAGTCCATTGTTCAACTTGGTTGGTGGCATCCCAATTCCTGGACTGAGGCTACTAATGATTTTAACATGTGGTCTAATTCAGCAGGTCATGCAAATGAATTGGCTTTTGATCCTGATTGTAATATCATATATATTGCAGCTGGAAAATCCGATCTTGTAGCCATTGACGTTAGTGATCCTCAACATCCTCAAACATGCCAAACATATGGTACGCCTGATGACGATTACGGTACATGGGGATTAGACTTCTACAATCATAAAGTTCATATTGGATATATATGGTCTCCTGTTACACCACCCCATTCCAATTACACAGGATATAAAATATTACAAACAAATTGTAAAACAACAGATGTTAAAACACCAACCACGAACAACAAATGCGCCATTTCTCCAAATCCTACTACAGGATATATAAATGTCAATTTAGGTGAACAAAAATTAAAGACAATCACCATTTATAACCTCTATGGCACACGCCTACAAGAACATGTTAAAAATGAATTTTCTATTGCAAATCTGCCTGATGGAATGTATTATTTATATATTCAAATGATTCATTCAAGCTATGTCCAGAAGGTGTTAAAACAACAATAAATTTTAATACAAAACGTCAACCTTAGCATTCATTACATTTCATATATCAACACATTGTACCAAATAAAATGTTGTTTGATTCAAATAAATTATTGTAAGTTTGATTATTGTAATTATAGTGATCTAAAAGTTCTGGATTAGGAATGTTTTCTATTAATTACGTTAAACCAAAATATATCATGAAAAAGATCGTCTTGTTAAACATTGTTTTGGCTGCCTTCTTGATGTTACATTTACAAGCTCAAACCAATAGTGATTATACTGTACAAACAAGGGTTGTGGTTAATACATCTCCACCTTCCATTTCTATTCGATGGCCCAAAATAGCAACTGGAGTTACAGCTTACAATATTTATCGCAAGGAAAAAACAGATCAAAGTTGGGGTAACATTTTAGGATCCACCCTAGGAACCGATACGATATGGACAGACACTCAAGTAAAAATTGGCGAGAACTATGAATACAATATTCAGAAATTAAATGGGACCACTTTATTAGGAATAAGTTACTTGCTGAGTGGCATTGAAGTTCCTGTAGTTCATTCTCGCGGGAAAGCCTTAATTGTAGTAGAAGCAGGATTGGCTTCAGCAATACCTAACGAAATAAAAAGTTTAATGGCAGATATCAATGCCGATGGTTGGGAAGTGATTACAACTCAAGTATCCAAAACAGATTCCATTCAAAAAGTAAAACGCGAAATAAAAAGAATAGATCTTGAAGTTGGCGGAATAAATGCTTTAATACTATTAGGACATATTCCTGTTCCTTATTCTGGAAATTTTGGAAAAATAGAGCATTTTAGATTTCCACCTGATGGGCATGTAGAGCATAGCGGATGCTGGCCAGCAGATGTTTATTATGCAGTAGATTATGATCAATGGACAGATACTATAACAAATATTGATGCCACAAGAATCGAAAACAAAAATATTCCTGGTGATGGCAAATTGGATCAAACCAGAACGCCAGCAAAAGTTAATTATTTAATGGGGCGCATTGATCTTTCCAACCTTCCTGCCTTTCCTTTATCAGAAGTTGAATTGACAAAACAATATATAAAAAAAGCACATGACTTTAGATTTAAAATAACCAAGACAATAGAAAAAGGTGTTATCGATGATCGCTTTGCCGTCACTCAAGGAGCCTATGGTAGTCAGGCATGGCGAAATTTTGCGGCTATGTTCGGGCCACAACAAATCATTCAAGGGGATTTATTACAACATTGTGATGCACAAAATTTATTATTTGCATATGGTGCCGGTGGAGGAACATACACAGATTGTGGAAGAGTATGTTCTACAGATAGTTTTTTGCGTCACAAAGGAGCTATTTTCAATATGATATTTGGTAGTAATTTTGGTGATTGGGACAATAAAAATAATTTACTGAGAGCACCACTTGCAGCCAAAGAAAATGGTCTAACCAATGCTTGGAGCGGTCGTCCACACTGGCAAAATCATTCTATGGCTTTGGGCGAGCCGGTTGGATATAGTGCACAACTAACTCAAAACAACTTAAACACTTATACCTACAATGATGCAGCAAATGCCATACACATTGCACTAATGGGTGATCCTACACTTCGCCTTCATATGATAGCACCACCTTCAAACGTTACTGCCACCCCAATTTCAAATAATACTATGGTAACGTTGAATTGGTTACCTAGCATTGAACCAGGTATTTTGGGATATTATATTTACCATTCAGAATACCAATTTGGAACGTACTTACCGTTAAATATAAATCCACAATTAGCCCTAAATTTCACAGATAGCTTTCCAAACAATGGAAATAACTTTTACCAAGTTAAAGCAGTTAAATTGACTACATCTGCTAGTGGGAGTTATTTCAATACAAGTCATGGCGCTTCAATAAGTATTGGTAATATCATCGGTAATCCAGTGGATGTTGACCATGTTATTCAACATTATTTAGATATTGTTCCAAATCCTGCCACATCTGTTATCACAATGAGTACGAATTATAATATAAATGATTTAACAACTCATATTTATAATCAATTAGGACAATTAGTAATCTCTAAAAAACCTTATCTAAATCAATTAAATAATATCGATATCAATGTTAGTGACTTGAAAGCAGGTTTATATTTTCTTAAATATGGCCCTATGATTAAAACGTTTGTTAAACTTTAAAAAAAGATTTTCAGAATGATTAAGAAAAAAATAATTCTTATTGGTGCCTCTGGAATGATAGGTGGCCTTGTATTGAGAAAAGCACTTGAATCTGATTCCATTAGTGAAATAGTTTCACTAGTAAGAAAACCATTAGGAATATCGCATCACAAATTAAAAGAAATCATATTGCAGGATTTTACAAATTATTCTGATAAACAAGAACAACTTAAAGATTTTGATGCAGCTTATTTTTGTATCGGTGTGTATACCGGATCTGTACCAGACGATCAGTTTAAGATGATTACCGTAGATTATGCTAAAGCATTTATTGATGTTATAAAAGAACAAAGCCCCAATGCAAACTTTTGTTTTCTGAGTGGGGCTGGAGCTGACCTAAATGAAAAGAGTCGCCTTTCTTTTGCTCGTTATAAAGGCATGGCTGAAAATTATTTAATCCAAAAACAATTTAAACATTGGTATATTTTCAGACCAGCTTATATTTATCCTGTTGAAAAAAGACTTGAACCCAATTTTTCATATCGAATTATGCGAACACTATATCCAATAATAAAAAGTATTTACCCACAAGGCGCTATTACATCTGAAGTGTTAGGTGATGCCATGTTCAAAGCTGGAATTTATGGAAAAGATCAAATTATTTTAGAAAATCAAGATATTAAAACTTTGAATTTTGTAGAACAATAATAATTTAAATATGAGTCATTTATTTATGAAAAATAATTAATCAAAGAAAATATTTTATATTAATCGTCAACAATAATAAATAAACCATCATGAAAACTATTATTGCTAAATCAATTTTTAAATTCATTTCATTAGGCGCCATTATTATTATCTTTATTGCTTGTTCCAAAAATGAAGAAAATTCAAATGATATTGTTACCGACCAAGATGGAAATAAATATAACACCATCAAAATAGGAAACCAAATATGGATGTCGGAAAATTTAAAAACAACTACTTACCGCAATGGAGATGCCATACCAAATATCACAGATCCAACAGCATGGTATAATTTATCTACTGCAGCTTATTGCGATTATGATAACAACCCAGCAAATAGCGCAACATATGGTAAATTATACAACTGGCATGCGGTTCATTCAGGTCAATTATGTCCTACGGGATGGCATATTCCTTCTGAAGCAGAATGGAATATTTTAGAGGCATTCTTAGGAGAAGAAAGCCTAGCTGGTGGAAAATTAAAAGAAAAAAATTTTACTCATTGGCAAAGTCCAAATACTGCCGCAACAAATGAAACAGGCTTTACCGGTTTGCCCGGAGGCTTCCGTTCCAGCACAGGTGCATTTTTCAACCTTAGCTACAATGGCTATTGGTGGGGATCAGAAACAGGATCTGACATCAGTTATGCTCGATATCATTATCTGGATTTCAATATCGGATTTTTGTTAGAAAATGAAGACTATAAAGTAGATGGACTTTCGGTCCGATGTATAAAAGATTAATTTATAGATAAACAATGTAATAAAATGAAAATAATGATATCATGATCTATGCAATTGTTAATCGTTAATTATAAATGTTTTTCACTTACAAGTCAGTTACAAGTCCCGGAGGGACGATCAATTTTTTGCGACGGATAAAATCCGTCGTAGGTATAAAATGTAAATTGTTTTTGGCGGTATTTTTGCCTGATTTTGCAAAAATGATGACAAAAACAAACCGTTTTTATTGTAACCTGAATAGTTACATTTTTTCATTAGTTTTTAAATAATTTTAAAATTATAAACAATCCTAGGCAAATGCACAATACCAATAATAATTCAATAATTAAACACTTCATTTGTTTAATTGGATTATGTATCTTTCCACATTCGGTACCAATTTATGCACAGACTTGTGGTTGTACCATTCAAGAAGTTCAAAAAAATATAGTTTCATCTTGTAATTCAACGATTGGAAAAACCATAACTGTATCTACTGTTTCAGCAATAAGAAATGCTATCAATCAAGCCAATGCTACTGGCGGCAACATGACCATTCTCATTGAAGATGGATATTATCAAATCGCTTCAACAACATCCTATCCATACATTACTGGAAATAATATTGTCATTAGAAGTGTATCAGGAAAAAGAGATCAGGTTATATTGAGTGGTGGCGGAATGAAACCAACAAGTACAACTGAAAATGTATTGGGCATTGCAGGAAATCATATTACTATAGCGGATTTAACCATTCAAGATTGTGGTGATCATGGAATTCAAGTCAGTGGTCATCATTTATTGGTTCATAATGTACATTTTAAAAATACCTATGAACAAATGTTGAAGGGCGCAACTGATGCAAACTACATTGATTCTGCTATTGTGCAATGTTCCTTGTTTGAATATCCTAATGGGATTGGACCCAATTATTATACTGGAGGCTTAGACATTCACAAAGGAACAAATTGGATCGTACGAGATAATATGTTTAAAAATATTAAAAGTCCATCGGGTTCAGTTGCAGAACATGCGATTCATTTCTGGAATCAATCATCGGACAATCTGATCGAACGAAATTGGATTATAAATTGTGATCGGGGCATTGGATTTGGATTAGGTAATAGCCCAAGTCAAGGCGGACTTATTCGCAATAATATGATTTACAATGATGGCGGCGGAAATTTTTCAGATGTTGGCATTGGCTTAGAAAATTCCCCCAATACAAAAGTCTATAACAATACCATTTTCGTATCTTATCAAAATGCCATAGAATATCGATTTACAGGAACAACAAATGTTGACATCAAAAATAATTTAACCAATAAATCAATTCGAGCCAGAGATGGTGCCTCCGGAACTGTTTCAAATAACTTAAGTAACGCTCAAGCAAATTGGTTTGTCAATACTTCTCAAGGAGATTTGCATCTGGCTACCAGTCTTTCAAATGTGGTAGACCAGGGGATAGATCTAATGCCTTACATAACAGATGATATAGACCAAAACAAAAGACCACTTGGAACTGGGGTAGACATTGGAGCCGACGAATATATTGTTAAAACCAATCAAGAAGATTTGATTTTTTCACCAGTCGATGTACAAGTTATTCCCAATCCATCTCATTCCGGAATATTCAAATTAGTTTCAAGTAATAAGTTGAATAATGAATCTTATACATTAAGTATGTATTCTTTATTTGGCAATCTATTATTTGAAACGAATATCGTTTTAAATCAAAATTCGATTGAATTAAATCTGTCTACCTTTCCAAAAGCTTGCTATATACTAAAACTAGAAAATTACAATACCGTAATATCCCGTAAATTAATTATACAATAAAAAGTAGAATTTAATATGAGTTCCCATATTAATCATTAATATAAAAAATACAATGCAAATAAAAATTCCTTGCACTGTTCAAAAATATTGGAAACAAAAAGTTAGTAATAAAAACGAGAATTAAAAATAAAGAAAAAAATATAAGCTTCCAAAATAATATTTTAAACACTAATTAAGTTTGCTTTGGACAACATCTCCTGAAAATAATAAATAGTTAGACAATTTTTAAAATCATGAAAGACCTCTTTTCAAAACAATCTGATCAATATGCTAAATTCAGGCCAACTTATCCTGATGCTCTATTTGAATATTTAAATCAATTACCCATTCAAAAAAACAAGGCATGGGATTGTGGCACCGGAAATGGACAGATAGCAATATCATTAGCCTCCTCATTCAAAGAAGTCTATGCCACTGACATCAGTTTAAATCAACTGAATAATGCACCAGAATGTAAAAACATATATTACTCCCAACAAGCAGCAGAAAAAACCAATTTCGAACCAAACACCTTTGATTTAATTACGGTTGCTCAAGCCATCCACTGGTTTGATTTTGACAAATTTTATCAAGAAGTATTCAGAACAGCAAAACCCAATGCAATGATTGCAGTCATAGGTTATGGCGTGCTGAATATTTCTCCCGAAATTGACCAAATCATTTACGATTTTTATATAAATAGAATTGGTGAATATTGGGATGAAGAGCGAAAATTTATTGACCATCAATACCAAACAATACCCTTCCCTTTTGAAGAAAGGATTGCCCCCAAATTAAACATGTGCTTTGATTGGACACTCGATCAATTCATAGGATATCTAGAAACATGGTCCGCAGTAAAACATTATAAAAATTCAACTGGTGACAACCCACTTTCACTCATTCAAAATGAACTTGAAAAAACATGGGGTTTGGAACAATACAGAAAAGTTACTTTTCCATTATTTTTACGAGTAGGCCAAATCCATAAATAACCTAAGACAAATTGATTAAAATAGTTTCAATATGTTGTAAATTTGATTTTAACAATATCCTGGTCATTTCAAAAGGTTCTTAAGATCACTGTATTATAGCTTAGGATTTGTTAATATTAAAAAATAAGTTTTATTCATTTAACTTGTATGATTTATGATCAAAGATCTAACTGAACTTATTGAAGCTGGCATCATCTCTGATGAAACAGCCAACAAAATTCTCGAATTTTACCAGCATAAAAAAGACCAATCTAAAAACAAACTGAACATTGCTTTTGGAATACTAGGCGCGCTTCTGGTTGGGTTGGGTATCATTATGATTGTTGCACATAATTGGGATGATTTATCTCGTGGCGTCAAAACTTGTTTTGCCTTTATTCCATTGATCATTGGTCAAGGATTCTGTGGGTATGCGTTATTTAAAAAACCAGGCAATATAACCTGGCGCGAAGCATCTTCAACTTTTCTATTCTTTGCCATTGGTTCCAGCATTTCCCTAGTTGGTCAGATTTATAATATGCATGGCAATTTAAGTCTATTTCTTTTAACATGGATGGTGCTTGGCTTACCTATTATCTATGTTATGCGTTCATCTCTAGTTTCCCAATTATATCTGTGTGGCATTACCTATTATGCTGCTGAAACTTGCTACTGGTCTTATCCAAACCATGAATCCTATTTATATTGGTTGTTACTTATTGCAGCACTGCCACATTATTATTCCATTTCTAAAAACAATCCTGATAGCAACTTCACACATTACCATCATTGGTTGGTTCCCCTTTCACTCACCATAACTTTAGGAACTATTGCATATCAAACAGAAGAACTAATCTTTGTTGCCTACATGAGCCTTTATAGTTTGTTTTCAATCATTGGACATCTAGACTATTTCAAAAATCAAAAAATAAGAAATAACGGATATCTTATTCTTGGAGCCCTAGGCACCATTTCGATATTATTTGTTTTAAGTTATGATTGGTACTGGGAACAATTACGAACCAAGAATATATCCATACATCAAATTTTAGGCTCTGTAGAATTCATAGTCTCCTTAATTATATCAATCATTGCATTAGGTTTACTTTACATAGAAAAAAGAAATAAAACAATGCGTGATATCAATCCATTTGAAATCACATTCATTCTATTCATTCTTCTCTTTATACTAGGCTTCGTGTCTTATTTATCTGTATTGTTGATTAATATTTTGATCCTCATTATTGGAGTCATTACCATTAGAAACGGATCCAAAATGGGACACTTGGGAGTATTGAATTTTGGATTACTTATCATTATGGTATTAATCGGCTGCAAGTTTGTTGATTTAAATTTAGACTTTGTAACCAAAGGAATATTATTTATATTACTTGGTGTTGGATTTTTTATAACCAATTATTTAATGCTTAAAAAAAGAAAATCACATGAATCAAAATAAATGGATCACGCTAGGCTTCATACTCATGGTAGCAGTGCAATTAGTTGTTCCTGCGAGTATGATTTATAATGCCGAAGCCATCATTGCAAAAGGAACTGAATATAAATTCATAACGACACCCATTGATCCTACTGATCCTTTCCGGGGTAAATACATTACGCTCAGTTACCGTGAAAATAGATTCCAAATCTACAATCCAGAAGAATGGGCAGTCAATGAAATCATTTTTGTTACATTAACAACCGATGAAAACGGTTATGCAAAAATTAGTTCAGTATCTAAAGAGATGCCAATGGATCAGCAAGATTATGTAAAAGCTAAAGTGTCTAATGTTACTAAAATGGAAAATGAAGATAATTATTTGACGATATCTTATCCCTTCGATCGGTATTACATGGAAGAATCCAAAGCAAGCGATGCTGAAAGACTCTATCTGGAATCCTTACGGGATACCAACCTGATTACTTATGGATTGGTGAATATAAAAGCAGGTGAGGCTGTACTTAAAGATGTGATGATCGATGGCAAGTCTATCAAAGAAATAGTATTAAATAATCGGGATACATTGAATAAGTAAAACATTATGAAATTCAATATCAAGCAAGGAATATTCCAAGTATCAAGTTATGGAAGGCCATGTCCTCCTAATACTATCTATATATCTTCATGTAGAAATAAATGCAGCTTTGATTTCTAAAATTTTTATTTTTTTAAAATACAAGGTTAATCCATTACTAGATAAAATAAGAAATGGATTAACTTTTTATAATTTAAGTTTTTATTTTAGCTAAATTTACTTACCATGAAAACGATAAAAATTTTTGTACTTCAATTTATAAATTTAACATGTATTATTTCGCAAAATGTCTATATACCTCCTGCATTTAATTTTTCTGGAACAAAGGTAAGTTGGAATAAACGAGTAGCAGAAATCAGTAATTCCCTAGATGGTGAAATAATTTATGATAAAGATCAATTGTATCAAAGATTGTCTCATGTCATTTTTAATAATAAAATATATTATTTGCTAGACAATACAGGCTTTAAAGAACAAATAGGAAGCACTTTAGCATGTTTCGACTTAAATACTGGAGATAGTATTTGGCAGAAAAACTATAATACTTGGAATTACAATGCAGGATATAATTATAATTGGGATTTTAGAATTCAGATTCCATATTTAGAACTTTTTGGTGAAGCTAGCATTAAAGAAGGATCAGGAAGTTTTCCTAAAGGATATGTAAGCAGAAGGGTAATTGATGAATTTGGTAATGATATAGAGATATACACAAATAAAGATTTTCATGATCGCGTTTCTTTCCAGCAATCCATTCCTCCAATATATTTGGAAGGGCAAGACTTTGCTTTTTTTTACAGATCAGGAATTTCTAAAGATAGTAATTACAACTATGCTATTTGGCCTTATATTTGGAATGAAAACTTGCAATCAAGAATTCTGCCGGAATATGCAGTTAAGTTTTATGAGCCTACTTCCTATGATCCAGTATTAAGAGGTCCTGTTGCCGTTAATTCGTTAAAATATTTTTACTTTGTCCAATTTTATAATTATACTTTAAAAGAGTATACTCACTATATGTGGCATACCAATGGTTCTGGAAAATTCTTTGATTTGACTAATGTAAGCTCCATTTTAGGTGGTTTAAATAAACAAGATCCGATTCAAGGATATCAGAAATCTGGAAACTTAATGCGTTTAAAAACTTTAACAAGGTTAAAGGACTTTAAACAAGGAAATGCAGGGTATATTTATTTAGATTCAAATGGAAAGCTTGTAAAAGATCAGCGAGCAATGGTCTTTGATGGAAAACACGTGGGGCATATTGTTACTAATGATTTTGATCAGTTAAAGGAAAAATTGCATGTTATCAGATTTGTGGAAGAAAATAATATTTATTTTTATTTAGAAGATTCACTTGGAAATTTCAGAAAAACGGGTGAACTCATTAATCAGGGGGATTCTAAATTCGCATTTATTCCATTATTTGTAAAATCTTCTCCAAAAAATGATATTGTGCTAAGTTTTTATGTAGCCCTTGATTCTATATTTGCTGGCCAGAATTTTGTTTTGGGAGGTTGGGCATATATTTGTAAAATTAATGCAGAAGATTTACGTATTAAGACTCAGACTATTCATTTAGAACAGTTACATGCACAAATTAGACCTAATCCGTGTAATCAAGAAATTTTTATCGATATAAACGAGAATTTAACCAAAGGTTATTTAAACGTATATGATATTAATCATAAAATATATACATCTGTTATTTTGAAGGATAAAAACACTTACCAACTAAATACCATTGATTTTCCAAGTGGTGTTTATTTCATTGAAATTTATGATGAGCTAAGAAAAGAATATTGTGTAGAAAAATTCATTAAATTGTAAAGTATAAGATATTATTTTTTATAGCGTTCTATAACAAGTTTTTAACAATTTGGGAACCTCTGCAATTGAACTATTTAATATCTAAACTTTGTAAGTTGAATTTCGAAGTATTTTTTATGCTCAAGTTGGTCCTACTTGAAATGTTGTATTTGGGTAGTTTTTTATTTCATGTGGAATAAATTCCTAGAAAGGTTACAATTAAACTCAATTAACAATGAAAAAATGATGCTTGTTGCAACTCAATTTCTTTTGATTTGTTCAATTATATTTATTACTAATCCTCTAGCTTTACATCCAAACTTGTTTCTATTTGAATAGCAATAATTATAAAGTATAATAAATTTATCTTTCATAATTACATTTAATTTTATTTTGATTTTATTAAATCTTGAATGTCTCAAATAATTTATTTTTTATATGCATTTGAATCATAGTTGAATTCTTTGATATAACTATTCGTTTGGTTTTCTATGGAAGTTACTGCGTTAGGATGATTGACATCTTCAAATTTAAATAAATAATCGTAGGTGTTTTCGCCTACATTAGATTCATCACGTATATGTTCCTGTTGTTTAGTTGTAATTCTATGCATATTCTCATTGACCATCTCAAGCGTATAGTTTGATGCTTTATTACCCAATGTGTTCATTGGATCACCGGTCCAACTGCCGTGTGTTGTGGCTATGCGGTTAAAGTTATCTTGATTGTATTATTGGACATGGAGCATAATTGATATCATATAATACTTTAGTTTTAGGTCACTCTTTTTTAATGCCTGCAATATGCTTTAACACGAGGGTTTTTCATAAATCTTTTTTTTCAAATGTATACCCTCTGTATTCTCAAGCAAAATCTTGAACTAATTCGGGTACGAATAACATCAATTTTAAATTCATACAAAGAAATTCAAAAAGGCCAAAAATTTGGACAATTATCCCACCCATATAAATATAGCCACTGACCACCAATAAACATATTCGAGGAATTGCCCGTAAATGGATCAATTATTAATTTAAAACGAGTACTAGGAAAATCAGTATCTGGATAATAGGAATTATTTTCATATTCATTATGATAATTGAAATTTTTAAAAGCAAAATATAAAAATAGCTTTTTATGATTTTTAGAGTAAAGTAATTTAATATTTGGGCAATTTGGCACTTCATATTCTCTATTAATATTAATAATTTCATATTTATTTGAAGCCCATATTATATGTTTACTTTTATGCATAATTAAAACAACACTATCAAGTCTTTCCAAATGAAATCTAGTTTCATTTGGAATTTCACCTAAAATATACTTATTCCTCTTAGATTGAAAAAATAAAAATGGATCAAACATTAAATCTTTAATCAAAGTGTCGTTCCCCAATACTTCATTATGATGACTAAAATATAATTTCAATTGAAAAAGATCAGTTCCTATCTTTCCTTCAAAGGATTGAATAATTGGACTAGAACTTTTGCATGAAATATTAATTAAGTCTTTACACGAATAAACTGCAAATTTTTTTGAATCTGGAAATGAATCATTCAAATACTTATCAATAAAATCAGAGTATTTGATATAAGGATATTTGTTATAAAATTTTGGATTTTTTATATTTAATAATCCTGAACAATTAGCATTATCCAGTCCTATAATCTGAGAATTTAATTCTAAACTATAAAAACTAATAATTATTAAAATTATAAAACCAAAAAGTCTACTCTTATTTTCGCTTAGTAAAGTAATCACCATTTCCATTTGGATATTTTTTGAGCATTGATGCTTTATCTGATTTTGTTTCTCGAATTACATTTCGTTGACCCTCTCCTCTTGATTTTGCAATCTTAACTTCTAATGGTTGAACTACATTATGTTCGTTTTTATCCACTCCTTGCCCACCTAAAACCCCAATTCTGTCATCCATAGCATCCAATTTGTCAGCAAATTTTTTATCAAATCGTGATAGAAAGGCATGTCCAAATTCATGACCAAGTAAAGTTGTCGGAGAAACTTCGCCTTTTACATTTTTGTTTCCTAAATCTCCACCTACCATTATACCTAAATTTGGATTCCATCCTATTTGAGTTCCTTCAGGACTTGCTCCTGAAATTCCATCAGTATTGTAAATCTCAACATTTGGGTTATCTTTTCCTACAAATGAAAGAATAACATTCCCATTTGCATTTGGAGTTTTCAAAGTAGCCAATTTAGGATCAGAGGTTAATTCATTCATTGCTTGAAAAGACTTAGAAACAAAAGCACTCTTCTTCGCATCATAAGTCGCTCCTGGCGTCCAAATATGCTTGGTCCCTTCTTCATCAGTAACAATTACTTCTCTACCATCAGGATCTGTATAAAGAATAGGATTATTTAAAGTATAATTAAATGGAGACCATTCAGGGTATTTCTCTGTCATCGGATCGACCCCATACCATAGAGATATCCTTGGATCATAATATCTCGCACCAAAGTAATAAAGTCCAGTCTCTTCATCAACTTCCTTACCCGTGAACCTATACTTCGTAGAGTAGCCCCCAGCTTTCTGTTCAGCCATACCTTCTCCGAAAGGCAAATATAGGATAAATTGATAAGGATTTCCAGCTTCATCCGTTAAAAATGTGCTTGAACCTATATGGTCAGGATGAAAGAAATAAAGTACATTTGGACAATCGTTATTACCCTCACAATCGTCTTCCTCAGGATCAGTATCTTCAATGATTAATGTATCAAATCCAAATTCCGTTCTGACTAATTCTAGATCTTCTGCTTGTCTATCAGGAAGTCCAGCTTTTTCTGATCCCGACAACTCAAGACTATTATCCACACTACTATCTACTGAACCAACTAATTTACAGGCGATTCTTTCTGTACCTGAATAATAGTGATTCGTGACCATGTAATGAGATCCCATAACCATGTATCCACTTACATATTGTGAATAATTTCCAATAGTAGAAACGGTTTGGCTTAAGCCATTTAAATCCATTATGCCATATTGCCCTAATCCCTTCAATGTTCTTTCACCATTAGCATCATAAATGTAGTGTTGGAAGCTTCCGGCATTTGATATTTTTATTGCTTTGAGCATATTCGCTTCATCCCATAACATATTCTTGGTATCTCCATTATCGAATTCATGGAGTAATACATTTCCATTCGCATCATAATTAAATTCCTCGACCTCGCTGTTTGATTGGTTTTCTATGGAAGTTACTGCGTTAGGATGATTGACATCTTCATATTTGAATAAATTATCATAAGTGTTTTCACCTACATTAGATGCATCACGTATATGTTCCTGTTGTTTAGTTGTAATTCTATGCATATTTTCATAGGCCATTTCAAGCGTATAGTTTGATGCTTTATTTCCCAATGTGTTGCTTGGATCTCCAGTCCAACTGCCATGTGCTGTAGCTATGCGGTTAAAGTTATCATAAGTGTATTTATGATAATAAGTTCCACCCATTTCATTAATGATACCAGCTGAATTGTGAATTGAATCTACATTCCCAATCTTATCAAATGTGTAACTCAAATTGTACATATTGGTACCAGAGTGATCCTTGGAAACCAAATTGGAAAGTCTTCGCAATGTTGTGGAATAAGTATAAGTTTGTGATGTACTATTGCCATATTTACAAAATACTTTTTGTTCGAATTCATCGTAACCAATACTATCTATATAAACCTGAATTCCAGCTTTCATAAAGTTTAAATTACCACCTAAATCATACTTATAAAGCAAGGTGTCTTTATTAGGATAAATGAGAGTATCAATACGATTCCATGTATCATAATGGAATCGGTGAACATAGGTTTTATTATCCTGACCCGGAGCAATTATTGTTCTGATGTCTTTAACCACTTCGCCTTGAGAACCATATTCATATTTTCTTAATCCTGTAGCATCTTGTTCCAACATCAATCTACCTCTATTATTATCAATGCCTCCTGTTGTGGCAGGATAATATTCATATTTGACATTATTGATATTCGGTGTAGAATTTGCATAAACAGGATATGTGACCGATTTAATCCTACCTAAAGCATCTGATTTATAAATTATTTCATCACTATTAATGGCAAGATTTGGAGTCACCATAGTCATTAATTGACCTAGATTATCATATGTATAAGTATTTGTTCCAGCGTCAGGATGGATCCATTGCGTCCGCCTACCTGCAAGATCATACTCACTGGATGTGGTATTGCCATCTTCATCTAATACATTTAGAATTTGACCAACTGCATCAAACTCAAAAGTAGTAGTCTTACCATTATCTTTTTGTTTAACCACTTGTTTGTCTAAGTCAGTATAACTTTCTTTAACAATATTAGTACTCGCATTTTGTGGTATTGTAGTAACTGTATGTAGTGCTCCATCTGCAATGTCGTAAGAGATGGTAGAGACTGTATTATCCGCATCTTTCACAGTTAATGGGCGATCTACTTCATCAAACGTTGTCTCAGAAGTAACAGTAGCGCTTGGAGACGAATCAAAATCATAACTCATTGATGTAGCAAATTTGGGATGATATTGCTTTATTGCTCTTCCAAATTTATCTTTTGTTACTATACCTGATATACTTACTCCTTCATCAAAAGTACCATTGTCATACTTGATTATATCCTTCTTAATTTGAACAGGCTGGCCAAGTCCATTGACTATAGTTACTGTTTGTAAATCATTGGAAGGGTTTTGAACATCGTAATGATCCGTTTTTGCAAACGATTTACTACTCGTGTTTAATGTGTAAGAAAATTTCAATGAATATGTTGGATCCTTAGGTCCCTTGATTTGTAACACTCTACCTTTTGGATCATAGGTATAGGTCATTTCATTTCCTGTGATATCCTTTGATAAGGTTATTACGCCAAATTTTACAAATAATTAAGTACAACTCACAAGCAAGTATCTACGGTCGCTTCTCCCTCGATGTACGGCTGAGATGCTAATCCTCAATTAATGACTGTAGCAACTATTGAATTCGTTGTGGGGTTGAGACTATTGATGCCGCCTTTCTAACAAGATCAATAGCAGGGATGAGACAAATATTATTTGACCAACTTCCTACTCCTCCGCCAACACAATTATTCTATCATCTTTGCCAAATTGTAATTCCTTCGATTTAGCAGGGTTTAAAACAATGCCATAAGCATGTTGACTATCATGCGCCCATTCAGATTTTCTATAACCTATAGCAATTTGACCTTTCCGCTTAGCACTTTCCAGAACGGTGTAAAAATTAACTTGTTCGCCTGCCTTAATATACTCACTCATAGGCTTCAAATAGATTTCACTACCTGTTGCTGAAAATAAATCTTCAAAAACGCGCATTAAATATTTATTCTCAGAAATCTGCGCCATCAGTAGACTAATCAAATTATCACTAACGATAAAATCATCAGCCTTGGTAACTTCAGCTAATTCCCGATTTCTCAAACTCAACATTTCGCTTACGATCTTCATGTCTTTTCCGGTTTCTTCTGAAATTCGGCGTATGTGCAATAATGAAATTAAAGTATGAGCATCTGCATCTTCAAGTTCCATTTCATCTTTATAACTCAATAACTGGATACTATCAAAAGATGTTATATCCAACCCATCGATAACTGATCGGGACGTGGTATCATCGTGTTGAAATTCCAAGCTAATATTCTTTAGGTTTGCAGATATTCTATTTATGGTATCTTGGACATAATCATAATGTGATACTACTTTCATATATGAATTGGGACCCACATAATGATCCATTTCCTGAATAATGATGGCGGCACGCTCATTCCAACCCAATAATAAGATCCGTTCAGCTTGAATTTGTTTTGAATGAATATCAACTATTGCTAGATCATTGATTGCATAATTTGGATTTGTGGTTGTTGATATCGTATCATCATCTTCAGAAATGGCTATCAATTGATCTCCTTGTTGAATGACATAATCCATCGGCGGATTTATTTTAACCTGTTCATTTTTATATTGTAGGCCAATGACCAATGAATCTTCATAATTAAAAATAACTTCTCCAAAAGTTTTTCCAATTAAACTGTTCTCATGTTTAAAATAGATTTCATCTCCATTAAAATCCAATAATTCTGTAAGAACAATACTTAATCCACTTTGTCGGGAAGTTTGCACCATAATCCTTCCTATAATGTCATCGGTTAAAATTAATTCAACTTCATCTTTACCGACCATTCTTGCCACTTCCAGATTTTTTTTATCCTTTATTTCGGCGACAATGTGGTATGGCGTCGACCGTCGATCGGGACTATTGGTAAGTGCTAAAATGGTTTTAATAACCAAAGGGTCAGAATTACCACTATCCATAGCTAAAACAATGATAGCCTTTGATTCTAATGGATTTGAAATCGCTAAATCCGTCAAGTCATTTGGGATTCCTCTCCTACATATTATTTTTGTATTTTTAAAGTCATCCATTTTATTTCTGATCTCGTCTTCCATCTCGACCTTATCTTTATCTGCTAAAATGACAATACAAGCGTTTTTCTTATTTTCATTTGCAAGAATCAGTTCGGATAGTATTGGAAAAATTTTTGTGGACCATCCTAAAATAAGAATATGATTGGATTCGATAACAAAACTTTTTCCTTTCCGCAATTCATCCAACATACCTTCTATACCGCTAGACAAAACACCAATTAAAGTGGAAATAATAAAAATACCACCTAGCGTAACAATAAAGGCTACAATACGAAATCCCCAACCAGCATCTCCGCCCATAGTTCCAGAATCCAGTGTCCGCATTAAACTTTGCCAGACTCCTTCAATAAAATTCATAGGCTCAGATCCTTCTGGTGTAATTTGAAAAAGTGCCAACACGGCACCTGCTGTGACCACAACAACGCATGACAATATGGCCAATAATGCAATCATAGCTATTGGTCCCTTGCTCATTAATTGATCAAATTTGTAACGGATTCTTTGACTAAAAGAAATTGGTTTCATTTTAATTGTTAGTTTGTTTTATTTAATTTTGAATGAAAAAAATTTGACAACAACTTATTTTTTTATATCCCGATATGGTCTTTTATGGCACCTTCTATTTTTTGTTCCGTTATAATCAGATACCCATAAATAATTTTCAATATAATACTTTTATTAAAAATTCAATTACAATCTAATTCGAGTATACACCGTAGTATCGAGTAATAAAGTATCACCCAATATTGCCATTTTATATGTAACCAATCTATTCAAATCAACACGATCCAAGGTCAATTGATCTTGTTTCAGTTTCCAACTACCCTGCCACATCGTAGCTTCAGCATCAGGACCTTGTATATGCAATCTGCCATCTGTGAAAAAATCAAAAGTGATGTTGTTAGATTTTGTTGCCCATCCATAGGTACCTTCGATAGAATATAAAAAGAGTTTCAATTCAACTTCATTTAATTCAGGGTCCACTTTTACAATAATTGAAGTATCCATTTTGACATCTTCAGTGCTGACTTGCTTTGGCGAATTGCTTGTGCATGATACAGTGAAGTACACAAACGTAATTGAGATAAGCCTGATAATAAAATTCATTTTAACAATTATTTTGAATTGAATATTTAATTGAATTAATCTTGAATTTTACATTCTGTAAGCCCATTTTTTACCAATAGATTTGATTCTCTTATTTAAAGAAATTGAATTGTTTATTTAAGATAAGTAAATGGTCATTTTGAAATTTGTGTTTATTAATTTAATTTTTCATTTCTTCAACTGGTAAATACACAGGATCCAATATGGTGAATTCTTTCATAATAAAAAAGTCACTTCCTTTAGTGTTATTGTGCTCAAAAATAAGTTGATGCTTTTTTATTAGTTGTTTTAATTTAGAATTCCTTTCATGTTGATTTAAATGCAAATAAGCAGAATAACTATGATCCTTTGATCTATTAATAAGTCCGGAATAATCATTATAATATACAGCATTAAACAAAGTATCAGGACTATTCCACTTGATCTGCCAATAGAATTCCTGATTAGGTTCACCCGGAATGATTTTTTGTAAAGTCACCTGTTGCAAATCCAATTGTGCATAAACCAATTTAGATTTTGAACAATAACAACTACTTATAATTAAAGATCCGAGGGCTATAATAAATGCCCATTTATATACACTCAACATCTTGGTTATTGGTGAATCATTAATTTTGTTCTATATTGATACCCATTGGTATTTATGGTTAGAAAATAGATTCCGGATTTTAAATTCACCTGTAGATCATTTGTATGTGTATGAAGTTGGGTCATAAATAATTCTTTTCCCTCCATAGAGTGAATTTTTAATATGGATTTGTCAAGTGAATTTCCAGAATGAATTTCAAAAGTTCCGGAATTAGGATTGGGCCAAATGGTAATATCATCATAAACGATTTGATCTTTAGTAGCAACCACTATAAGTTGATAACAATCAGAAATGATAGTACAGGCATTTCTCTTGATTTCAACAGCATAGTTTCCGGATTGATTTAGTGTGAGATTGCGTTGGGTCTGACCAGGAATAATCGCAAATTGATTATTGCAATCCAACCATTGATAGGAACTAGCATTAGCTTCTTCTGCTTTTAAAGTATTGTTCTCATAGATAACTGTAGGGATTGGATCTTGATCTATAGTTATTCGGTAATTGATTATACTGTCACATCCATACTGATCTTGATAAGTTCTTTTATAAGTTCCTGATGTATTGATAGTATCATTCTGTATTACATATGAATTGCAAGCCCTAATATTCACATTAGCTGTAGAACTTTTGCACGCGCCCTGTTTGTACATGTAAGTATAAGTCTCCGTGGTATCCTTTTCTTCTCCTATGGCATAAACTTTGAAATAAACGGGTTGATTCACGGCATTAGGTGGAATTGCTGCAATCGTATTCCATAAATTATTGGAATATGTAAGTTCTATTCTCTGATCTAATGATTTAGTATCATGGGACCACAGTAAATAGACTTGAGTTAAATTTTTTGAATATTCTATATCAGCCATTATTTTCATGGGTTCATTTCTTGGAACTAATCCAGTAGTTGTAAGTTTAAAGCTAGGAAGTACCGTATTAATTTTTGGATAGGATAGTCTGTCGATTAAGTCCACTTCCCATAATCCTCTGCCCCAGGTTGCCGCCTTCAAGGTATTAGATCCATTATGAATTTCCAAATCTCTTACAGTTGCATTGGGCAATAGCTCATTGTATAATCGCCAGGTGGTATCAGACATAGCTTTTACAAATAAACCAATCTCTGCACCTACATAAATATTTCGGTTTCTAGTGTGATCTATTGCTAAAGTTCTAATGGGCATGTTTCCCAAATTTGCCGTGATGTTAGTCCAGGTACGCCCAAGATTGTGAGAAATATAAATTTTCTTATTATCGGCTTCATATCGTTCAAAACAAACTAAAATAGTCGAATCCACATTGGGATCGAATATCACATCTGCAATGGCATATGAAGGAAGACCATTGAATATAGATTTCCAGGTCAAACCTTTGTCAGTACTCAAATTTAATCTTGCATTTTGAGCTACAACCATGATGTCACTGTTATTTTCTGCAATGGCAGCATGTCTAATGACACCTATATTTGGATTACTCAAATATTTCCAACTTCCTTCTTCTCCAAATCGATTGCTTATAAATACACTATCTGAAAAATGGTAAACATTCATATGATCTGATGGATCCATAACTAAAGGGGCAATCCAATCTGCTTGTGTACTTCCCGATTGAGGATTTGAAGATCCAAGACGAGTTTCCCCACCATCCAGTGTCAATACTCTGGATCCATATTGCCAACTGCCCATCATGATACTTTTTTCTAAAGGATGCACTACAGCTTCCATTCCATCTCCTCCGTTCCATTCCAGCCAACCTTCTTCATCGAGTATACTTGTGCCATTATCCTGAGATCCACCTATATGTATGTTACGATCGGATTGGCTGATTCCAATTCTATAAAATTCCCGCACTCCGGTCCCATTATTTAATCGCTCCCATGTAGCTCCGTTGTCGTAACTTCTGGATAAATAGCCATCTGTTCCAATATAAAAAACACCATCAATACATTTTGCAGCACGTAAGTCAGCATGAGTATAGGTATCATCAGGTTCTACGGTGTTCCATCGATTAATTTCAACAAAATTAAGTCCACCATTACTTGATCCTTCTAAATTTAAATATCCTGAAACCATGTGTAAGGTATCTTGATCAGAAATGGCAAAATTCCCGATACTATTATTTGACATAGCACCAATCTTTTCAAACACCAATCCTTTGTTTACAGATTTATAAATAAATTTATCATTGGTACTTGCGAAATATAGATTATTGGGTTGAGCAGGAGTAACATCAATGTAGCCAGCAATATTTTTACTCAAGTCAAATCCTGGCATAGGAGCTGATTGAAAAAATGTTTTACCCGCATTTATCGAAAGTGTAATTGTACCTTTAACACTCGGCGTGGTATTCATTAAATACATAGCGTTGGAATCCGTAGGATGAAATGCTATTTCAGTAATATTTGCTCCTGATAGCAACAAAGTCTGAGTTTTTAAATTATCAGTGGACCTGTAGAGTCCTTTGTTTGTTCCAATAAAAACCAAATCTTTAATCAATGGATGATATCGAATCACATTTACAGCCACATTAGTTCCCAAGCCACCAAAACCATTTGATGGATTTAATATTGTTGCTTCCCATTTGAGTCCTGAATCAATACTTCGATAAATGCCATGAGAATATCCGTTAGCCGCATTTCGAACATTGATCAAAATTTCATTAAACCGGTCAGGAACAGCAGCCATAGTATTCACACCGGTTGCAGTCAGAAAATCTGTGGTATTCAACCAATGCTTTCCGCCATCTAAGGTTTTCCAAAATCCGCCACTTCGTGAACCTAAATAGATTTCATCTGTATTGGATCTATTGACTTCAAAGCATTCTATTCTTCCAATACCGGGGTTGTACCCTTCAGTTATCCGATCAGCACTGTAGGGTCCCAGATCCTTCCATGCCAGATTAACTGAACGATAAGGCTGGTTCTTTTTAAACGACTGAAATATTTTTGCACCTAGGAGCGGATCGACATGCTGACGATTTCCATCTGGAAAATATTTACCCTCATTTTCACTCTTCCAACGCATGAATTCATTCCATCCCGAACCTTTTTTAAACCGATCTATAGTTGAGAAATACTGCTCAGCCATATCACAAACTTCATAGAAATTAATATTGGCATCGTACATGGCTTGTTTGTAGGCTTCTTGACCATAAGAATATCCTATGAAGATCAAAAAAAATAGTCCGACCAATTTACACTTCATATTTTCACGAATCATCATTTATCTATTTTGTGCGCTAAGATAGGTCAAATTATTACCTTATATCAGCCTTTATCCATTTTTGAAATAAAAAGTCAGAATCTGAATGATAAATTTAGAAGATTATTTTAGAGTAAAACAATGAAATGAAATGAAATAAATCAATTCATAATTAAATAAAATCGATTCAATTCATTTTAACAATAGACTTTATTTATTTTCTGGCAAAATTAAATAATCAGGAATTTCAATAGGTGATCTCGTTTCTAAATTGGAATTAAACATATCCGTCTGCAGTCTCCATTTATTTTTTTCTTTTCGATAAATGGCTATAAATTTACCGATATCAAGAATTTCCATCTGTGCATTCTTCATCACATATTTACCCTGAGAAATTAAAAGATCACCCGACTGTTCGATATCTATTAATTGCAATTCTAGTTTATGCAAGCCTCTCAATGAGACGGTCCTCCAAAAAGTAGCAATAGCCTCACGTCCCATCACTGGAGGTGCTCCAGGCGGATATATTACTCCCGCCGAAATATAAACATTGGCTACACTATCCCATTTCTGGTTGTTGATTAATCGAACCAACTCATTTTCAACTTCAATGACTTGTACTCTTGATTTAATGTATGTTGTACCTTTATTATCCATAGGCAAAATGACCCCTGAACCTCGATATTCAATGGTTGTGTCATTCGGCCATTTGTTGATTAAAAATTGTTCTACGGCAGAAAAAAACGCTTCAGGTTCGTCAATGTGTGGCATATGTGCTGAAGCTTTAAATTTCAATAATTTACTGTTAGAAAAACTGTTACTCCATTGTTGAAATGATTCATAAGGAATTTCATCTTTCTCACCGCCAAATATCAATACTCGAGATTTTACTTTTGTTAATCGACTAGCAATATCCCAATTACCCATTGATTTGAGGAGATAATAACTAAACGGACTTAATAAATTGGCTTGATTACAATTACATATATTACCCCATGCATTTCTGGCTTGAGCATAGGTCGGAAATTGACCTCGCGCCCATAAAGCATAATAATCCCAACATGCTTTTATAGAATCTACTGGTGATGACCGGTATTTTTTTCGATTTTGCCTTAGAATAAATAATGATGTGCTATCATGTTTTTTATCTGTATTATAATTAGCCATCCACGAGGCTGACAGCGGCAATGGAGATATTAAAATCATAGATTGCGTGCGCTCTGGGTAGAGACTGGCATAATACCCACAAATAAGACCTCCTGTGGAATGTCCAAGTAAATTGATCTTTTGTATTCGAAAATGTTTGCGGATGGTTTCAATATCTTGAATGGTTCTTTGAATGTTATATCTTGCTGTATCCTCAATGATTGACGAATAACCTGCCCCAGCTTGATCAAAAAACAGCAAGGTATGATGTGCTGCAAGTGGAGTAAGATCCGGAATGAGATAACTAGAACCGAAACTAGTTCCTCCATGAATCACCAGAAGGGTATCCTTCCCTTCACCCAAAATTTGATAATGCAATCTAACATAATCATTGGTTTGAATAAAACCCTCTGATTTTTTCAAACGAATGGTTTGTCCAAATGAAATATCAATATAAAATACAATTAGGCATAAACAACTCAAAACTTTGAATATGATGGAATAATACATTTTCATTTGGGGATTTTTGATAAATGGATGGATCGATAAAAAATAAAAATTCCTTTCGAAAAGTGACTCAATATATAAGTTAATTCACTTTTATTTAAAAAAATTTATACCTTATGGGTTCTAAATATAATAGTACCTTAGTGGCAAATAATCCACATCCTTAAATTTATGAAATATCTTCCACTCTTTATTAGTTTGCTACTTTTGAGCTTAGTATCATGCCATTCCAGTAAAAAATCTATAAACAAAAAATCAAACGTTGAAGATTTTGAATCCTTCTATACAAAATTTCACAAAGATGAATCATTCCAAATGTCCCGGATTAAATTTCCATTACAAGGCAAGATGGTTGATGAATCGGGTGATACCAAATGGTCCAAACAAAATTGGCTCATGATGAAAGTTAAAATCTATGACATTGACAAAAAAAAATATAAAGTAGAATATAAAAAATCAAAATCCACTTTCTATCAAAAATTCTGGATCGAAGGTTCTGGCTTTGGTGCTGAGTACCGCTTTGAATTATTGAATAATAAATGGTACCTGGTGTATGCCCTGGACCAGAACTTATAATTTTAAATCCAATTTGTAAACTTCCTTTAAGCGTTAACGTATTATCTTGGTTTCCCGAAATTCAATAATGAATTAAAATCTTAAAAATTCCAAAAACATTGGGTTATGGAATTTAACAAATTAATTACTTAAATATTACTTCACAGTATAATTGAATATCGCCATGCATTGGTTGAAATCAGTGGCTGTAACACTATATGTTCCCGGACCGGGTATAATAACAGTAGTGGCACTGCCTAAGCCATTGGACCAATTATACTTAATTGGTGCTGTACCACCATTTGGTTGAACCGACAAATCTTCTACTCCATCATAAGTAACCTGAATAGAAAAAGAATGACAATCTGCTTTTTTGGTACACGTAAATGCTTTACAGATAAAAAAAACAGCTAAAAGCAGTAATTTAATTTGAATAGATTTCATATGCATTGGTTTATTGTTTTAACGAATTAATTGTTATCCCTTACTAATCAAATATTTTAATATATTAAAATATTAATTAATATGAAAGAATTTTTGATTCTAAATGAAGTTTATTTCTGAGTGATGTATTTACAAATATAAAACTATCCTTATAATTATACTCATTTTACCTAACAAATGTTTGCATTATCCATTCACCTTCCCCAACCATTTATGGATCGCCATCAGACGCCAAACCAATTTAGCTTGAGCATCATTTCCATGTTGATAGTCCTGAACGATTTTCTTGGCTTTAGCAATATCTAAGAAATCAAGATTTTTATAATCCAAATTTAGATGATGCGCTAATTGTTGACGCAACCAAGTGGATTCTCCGGGTGTTACAAAACCTTTTTTATCTTTTCTGTTGTAAATGGCATCTGGCAATTCTTGCTTGAGTGATTCACGAAGTATATATTTTGAAACACCTTCATGGTATTTAGCATCAGCATTTAAAGAGAAAGCGAATTCTACAAGTCGGTGGTCCAGAAAAGGCACTCGACTTTCAATAGAAAATGCCATTGAATTTCGATCTTCGAATTGCAGTAAATTGGGTAGTGAACTGACTTGCATTTGGAGCTTGAGTTGTTCCTGAAATGCCGATTTATTATAACTAGATGATTGTATAACGGTCTGTTTTTCTAATGGAAGAAAAGGCAAATTGTATTTATACTCTAATGCTAATAATTCACTCGGTGAAAATATGGAACAAGCAAAAGATTTTTTAAAAAGTGATAGCGACGATACCCGATCAACTGAATGATTAATTTCTTTTGCAAATTTGAAATAATTCAGCCATTTGCCTTGCTTCAACAAATCACCGCCCAATGCAAATCGAGTATGTTTGTAGCCAGCTAAATATTCATCACTACCCTGTCCATCCAAAACAACTGTGATATTCTGTTGATGGATAAAACGCATTAAAAAATATTGCGAAATATATGAACTTCCAATAATCGGTTCATCATGTAAAGAACACATGGATTCAAATGCTTCATCAACCTCAGCATTCTTTGGCTCATAATAAAACGGATCGATACCCGGATATTGGTCTATCAGTTTTTTGATAAATGGTCGTTCGTCTACTTCATGATCTCCGGAATAAAATATGGAGAATGATTTATAAATAGTATCCGGATATTTGGATTTAATAACTGAAGCAATGGCACTACTATCTAATCCTCCACTAAGACAGGCAGCAACAGGTAAATCACTTCTTAAATGAAGATCAATACTTTGATAAAACAAGGATCGGAATATGTCTTTGTTTTCTTCAAAAGTATTGGTATTGGTCACTGAAGTGTTGATATCCCAATATTTTTCAATGTGCAATTCACCATTTATTAATTCTAAATGATGAGCTGCAGGTAAAGAATGTACGACTCGGTAAAAAGTTTCTGTTTGATGATGAACCCATCCCAGTTGCAACGCCCTATAAATTTGATCGTAATTTAAATCATTAGTAAAAGTTGGTGTGTTCACTAGTGCCTTGACCTCAGATGCAAAATAAAATCTACCATTAATAAAAGTATAATAAAATGGTTTGATTCCAAACCGATCACGGGATACAAATAAACGTTGCGTTTTTTTATTGTAAATGACCATCGACCACATGCCCACCATTTTTTGAATCGCTGCTTTCCCCCAGCAATCATATGCTGATAAGACTACTTCAGTATCCGAATTGGAAGTGAAGGTATAGCCCAACAATTGAAGTTCAGATCTAAGCTCCAGATAATTATAAACTTCACCATTAAATACAATCACCCAATCTTTAAATTCTTTAGGTTGGTTACCACCTGAAGTCAGATCGATAACACTTAGTCTATTATGTCCTAAACCAACTGCTTGATGAAAAAATGTATTTCTGAAATTTGGTCCCCGATGTGCAATGGCTTGGAGCATTGAATTAAGTCCCGCTTGTTGTTGGACATTATTTAATGTCTGATCTACAAATCCTGCTATTCCGCACATATTTTAATATGATTTAACGAGTTCGTCACAAATGGAGGCTAGCTGTTTACATTGATTTCTACGTGAGTATGTATTAATTGCATCTTTGTCCAATGCTAAATTCGATGGATGTAAGTTGAATCTTTGTTGAATGTGTTGTTTTATTAATTGGATATCTGTATCAAATGGATAAATGATTCCTGATTTTGTTTCTTGTAAAATCGTATCTACGTCACCACCAGGTGTTCCAAATGCCAGAATAAAATGATGTGTGGCTAAATATTCAAAAATCTTTCCTGTGAGTATTCCCCTGGAATCATGATTCTTAAACAACATCAATAATAATAAATCAGCATCTTGCTGAAGATCTATCGCTTCTTGATGTGATACATATCCCTTATGATTGAGATACGGTTTAAGATCATTGGATTGAATGTCTTCTAATACAACAGTATCAATTTCTCCAACTAAATTTATTTTTAATTTTTGTGCAAATTCATGATTTTCTTTTACCAATAATCCTAAGGCTATCCATAAGTTGGTTGGATTTTGTAACGCTGCTAATCTACCTGTATAACAAATTGTAAAGTTTTCATTTGCAGTAGTTCTTGCCTGATGAATTTGGTCGAAGCCATTATAAATAATTCGGAATTTTGATGAATCCCTTTGATGATTTATAGTCATAAAATCATTCAATAATTGACTTCCGACTGTCGTAATCCGATCAGCTTCTGCAATTACAGAAGATTCGAGTTTATGGTGTGCCTTTCTGGATGAAGGAGATAGTTTTAATTTATTGAAATAAACCAACTGTGTCCAAGGATCCCTGAAATCAGCGATCCAGGGAATACCCAATGTACGCTTCAATTTCAGACCAATCACATGCATACTGTGAGGTGGTCCGGTACTGATAATGAGGTCTATTTTTTCTTTTTGAATGTATGATTTTAAAAATCGTACAGAGGGCTTAATCCAAAATTTTCTGGGATCAGGAATAAAAAAATTACCTCGGATCCATGTTATCAATTTTTGTGAGGTCTTGAGTTTGGTATCTTCTTTCCATATTTGTTGTCCTACGGTTAATTCCTTTTGACCTAGTAATTTTTTGTATAATGCGTAAGGTTCAAAAATAGGTCTTTTAATAACACACAGATCTGATGGAATTTCTTTTTGCAAGCTTACATCTTTAAGCTCGAAATCCGGATTCAAGGGTGTGTAAATGATGGGCTCCCAACCAAATTCACGAAGGTATTTTGCAAAATACAACCACCGCTGAACGCCGCTCCCACCACTGGGTGGCCAATAATAAACGATGATGAGTACTTTTTTGATATTTGGAAATTTTAAGGACTAAACTTTATTCATTAGGCTAAAGTCTTCGCTAAAAACGCAGGGCTAAGTTAATTATTATTTGGGGTTTCGGGCTTTGGATTTTTATGGACATGAATACAAACACCTTCGAATTGGGCTTAAATTGAATCAGATGACACATCCTTATTGAGCCAAATATAGTGGTGCTATGTTATTTCATAACATATATAATAAATATTTAATATAATACATATATTATAAATATTTTATATATATATTTGCACAACAATCAATTTATAACACTTTATAAAAAGATTGTATTTAATACCAAAATCAACTCAATCATGAGCTCAAATCTCGCCATAAACGCACTTAAAGTGCTGTTTGTTAACATTTTGTGTTTTTTTATTTTCCAGAATGCCATTTACTCAACCTCATTAAATGGCCTTCCTAAAGCATGTCCAATGCGTAATGGTCAAGGGCTTCGTTCCGGAAAATTGAGTTTGCGACCCTTGGCAATAGACGTACAACAATGCGGTGGTACTTCAAATATTCCTTGGGTGAACCCAAAAAATACTTCTTATGCCGATGACCTTTACACCGAATTAAACCTATCACCAGGAGCAGCATCTGAATGTCTTTGGCTACATGATTTTGATCTAAATATACCAGATGGCAGCACCATCTATGGCCTGGGTTTGGAAATAGAAGGTCACACCACTTCTTCAGGTATAACACCGGTTCTCATTCAACTTACCGATAAAAACGGAAATGCCTTAGGAGAAAACAAAGCTGGCACTTCCATCAAAGGAGCCTGGGCTACCGGCAACCCTTCAAACGATAAAACATGGACTTATGGAGGCGTAAACGATATGTGGAGCCTCCCATTAAATCCCTCAGTAGTCAATGCCTCAAACTTTGGTTTTAAAATTAAATTAAAAAATAACAGTACCTCACTTACAACCCTTAGATTGGACAAAATCCGCTTAATCATCTATTATACAGCGCTTCCTTCGACTTGCATGAAGGCTTGTGCTTTTTTCTATGTAGATCCGGTGCCTGGAGCCATCAAATATCACTGGAGTTTTCCTAGAGAAGTGATCCAAATTTCTGGTTCTCAAAATGATTATTATACCTATTTGAATTTTGAACGATTACCTAATGGCGTCCACGACATTTGTGTGAGTACAGAAAGCAATCAAGGGATTTCTTCACCTTGCTGTATGTCCGTCTTAGTCAGTGATTGTTCATTGGGGTCAATTGGGAATCGAATATGGTTGGATGAAAATACAAACGGACTTCAAGATCTCAATGAACCGGGACTTGCCAATATGTCCGTGAGCCTTTTCGATGGATTCACTAAAAAACTTTTGACAACTACCTACACCGATAAACAGGGTATTTATAAATTTGATAGTCTCCTCACAGGTTACTATTATCTAAAATTTGATAACCAATTAAATTATAAAATTAGTCCTGCGCATCAAGGAAATGATATCACTCAAGACAGTGATGTGGATGGTTCTATTGCTACCAATACTACGGAAATATTTTATTTAAAACCTGGACAACACAAAACGGATATAGATGCTGGGTATTATGAGTACGCTTCAGTTGGAGACCAGGTATGGGAAGACCTGAATCAAAATGGAATATTTGATATCAACGAACCCGGAGTTCCTCAGATCAAATTATATCTGATTAATCAAGCCAATCAAATAGTAGATTCCACTTTAAGTGATGCTCAGGGACACTATTTATTTCCTAAGGTCATCGTTGGCAGATACACCATTCAGGCAGTAATCCCAAATGAATATGGCGTAGCCGACTATAAAGTTGGTAGTCCAGCTAATGATAATGATTTTGATGCTACGGGTAGAACACAGTCATTTCAACTTAATATTCTAGGATTCAATGCAGATATAGATCTTGGATTATATCGGGTATCCGCCATTGAAGGATTGGTTTGGTATGATCGAAATAAAAACGGTGAACGAGAGTTATCAGAACATAACATGGGATTCATTCCTGTATTCCTACTTGATGCTTCAAAACGCATAAAAGATTCAACACTTACTGACGGCACAGGTCATTATGTGTTTAATAAACTCAAATCAAATATTCCATTTTATGTCCAATTCAAAATTGAAACCCAATATGCTTATACTTTAAAAGACCAAACTACTGATGATAAAGATAGTGATGTGGATCCACAAGGTTTATCTGATCAACTGATACTACCAAGAGGAACTACAACTAATATTGATGCCGGTTTTTATTTTGATTGCACCGCATCTGCTGCGAATTTAAAATTTGATTCGTCATCAGAACCATGTGATTTGGGTCAAGGCGTCACAGTGCATTTTTCTGAAATTCAAACCTATTTTATTCCACAAAATTATGCGGTGAATTATTTACTTGTTCGTACAAATGATCAGGTCATTGTAGATGTCGCAGCACAAAATTCTTTTCTTGTAAATGGTGGAATATCCTATGAAATTATCGCGTTCATATACGAGACCAATATTAATGGACCTAATTATTTTGATATCAATACCATTCAAAAAGGAATATCATCATTTTCCAAATTGGAAGAATCACTTAAACAAAATTTTATATGTTATTCGGTTTCAAAAATTCCATTAACTATCTTAATCGATAACTGCGGTAGCATCAATGGACAAGTTTGGTATGACTATGGATTTGATGGTATCCACGATCCACAAGACAAACCCTTTGCAAATGTTTTAGTTTGCTTATTAAATGCCCAAAGTCAATTCCTGGATTCTGCTCGAACAGATCAAAATGGAATGTACCAATTTACCTATTTGAATTTAGCCAACTCGTATAGAATTCAAGTAAAAAATCCATCCGGATTTTTATTTACTTTAAAAGATGCATCAGGATTCGAATTCAATGATTCCGATGTGGACCTTGGAGGATACTCGGACATTGTTCAAATTCCCGGTACACGTTTATTAACAATAGATGCTGGTCTATATATCGATTGTAAGATCACGCTTGGCCAACTCAAATCCAGACCCCTTGAATTTGAATGCTACAATGGAGGAACTCAAATGATTCATGCTGATTTAATTATTCCACATAATATTCCATTTCAATATCAAGTCAAATACTTGCTTGCCTTTGGCCCAACTCAAAAAATTATTGGAATATCAGACACACCGGATTTCAGTGTTTCTTTTGCAGGTGTATTTAGTATTTATGCTTTTGCTTATAATCCGATTACCACAGATTTTAATTATTTTGATCTCAATCAAATTGTGCTCAACCAAACAACCCTGGTGGATTTAGCTTCATTGTATTTAAACAAAAATATTTGTGCAGGTATTTCTCCACGTGGTACTAATTTCATTATCAATGAATGTATACATTTCAATGGTTATGTATGGTATGACGAAAACAGAAATGGTCTTCAGGATGTAGCAGAACCTCCGGTCCGGGATTTGAATGTTTATTTATATAATGACCAGGGAACCTTATTGGATTCCATGATGACCAATTCCAATGGACAATATGCTTTTACAAGCAGAACTCCGGCCTTTGATTACCAATTGCGTTTTGCAAATACCCCAAATTATGAATTTACCATTCAGGATGTTGGTCAGGATGAAGCCATAGATAGTGATGTTGATTTTAATGGTTTATCCATAATCTACAGCATTCCGGGAGGAACCAATCAGCGTGTTGATGCAGGAATTAGTTTAAACTGCTTTGCAATCGCTCCTTCGCTTTATGATATCAACAATCAACCCATCATTTGTTATGCACAGCAATCTGTACACATGGCAGCTGGAATTCAAAGTCCTATGAACATTCCCTCAGGATTTCGATTAAAATATTTTTTGATATCAGAACCAGATCACATAATTATATCCAGTTCAGATACTTCACTATTCGAAACGAATACCTTGGGTCAATATTCTATTATTGCTTTTGTTTTTTCAGAAGACAATACGAATTCAGATTATTTTGATTTCAATCAATATGGAAGAGATGGAGCAGACTTTGATTACATTACAGAATTTATTAGCGACAAAGGAAGATGTGGTTCTATAAGCGCTGTCTATCCATCATTTAATATTAATGAATGCAGTAATGTGAATGGTTATGTTTGGGAAGATCAAAATAAAAATGGTATCCGAGAAGACTTTGAACCTGCATTAAATCAATATAAGGTCATTTTATTGGACATGCTACAAAACAGATTAGATAGTACTTTAACCCAAGCCAATGGTTCTTATGAATTCAATCAAGTGGTATATGGTAATTACCTCATCCGCTTTGAACATTTACCTACTTTTGATTTTACAATTTCAAATCAAGGAGCAGATGAATTGAGAGACAGCGATGTAGATAATCTTGGAGACATCGTTCTTAATTTATTTACTCAGACCGTTCCGTCTCTTGATGCCGGATTAATTCGGGATTATGGTCAATTAGGTGATTTTGTTTGGGTGGATAAAAATGGAGATGGTATTCAAGATGCCAATGAAACCGGAATTAATGACATCACCCTGCATTTAATTGAAGAATCAACTGGTACTATAATAAGAACATTACAAAGTAAAATGGATGCTAACAATAATCCGGGATTCTACGAATTTAAATATGTTCCCCTTGGTCAATATTATGTTGAAGTTCAATTACCGGATACACTATGTGTAACGAAATTTAATCAAGGTACAGATACTACAAAAGATTCAGACTTCTCTTTAATCAATGTCAGTTTCAGAACACAAACCATAGATGTAACATTGAATCTTAATTTGCAAGATGTTGATTTGGGATTATTCCGTAAGTCCACGATTGGAAATTATGTATGGATGGATGATAACAGGGATGGAATACAAGATTTAAACGAGCCAGGAATTAATGATGTCACCGTTTTAGTTTTTAGATCAAACGGTACGATGTTCGGCGAAATCAAAACCAGATACAATCCGGATACAGGTCTGGATGGATTTTATGAATTCAATGATCTTGTTCCCGGAGACTATTACATCAAATTTGAACCTAATTCTGGCATCATTCCGACCTTACCCAATATCGGAAATGACGATGGATTAGATAGCGACATTACAGGTGCTAATGGTCTTAATACAACAGATCTATTTAATATTATTTCCGGTACTTTTAAACTTGATTTAGATGGTGGATTTAGATCCGGTGGTTTGATTGGAAACTTGGTTTGGAATGATGCCAATTCAAATGGATATCAAGATGAACATGAAAAAGGCATACATGATATAAAAGTATATTTGGTAAATGACCAAGGTCAATATGTAGATAGTACGTTAACCAATATCAAAGGAGAATATCATTTATCAGCGTCTGAAGGTGCATACTATTTACAATTTGAAGTTCCAGATGTCTTGAAAATCACAACTAATGATCCATCATTACCACTGGACATGAACAGTGATATTGACAATTCACATGGTTATGGCACTACAGAAATGATGTACTTACAAAATGGAGATAACATGTGGTATGTAGATGGTGGTCTGGTGTATAAATCCATATTGGCTATAGAAGACATTCATTTGGATTATACTATGCAAGGTAAAGACATTCGTTTGAATTGGAATTGTATAGGAAATTTTGATGGTGGCACTATGGAAATTTTACGTTTTGAAAATCAATGGGAAATAATTGGCACTCAGGAAAGTTATCCACAAGAAAAAATGACAAACTACACATTTCTTGATCAAAATATTAATCTGGAAAACATTAAAGATTTAGCTTACAAAATCAGATACACACATCAAAATGCAATTACAGAAAGTAATATGATTCAAATAGCGCATCACAATAAAGCAAGTCTTGTTCTGTTAAATAATCCGGTACAACAAACCATACAATGGAATTTCATCGGTGCCAAGTTTATGAAATGGGAGTTATACAATAATCTTGGTGTTCAAATCATGCATGGTGAAAGTAATGCAGAGCTAGATCAAATTAATGTAGAACAACTACCAGCTGATGTTTATCATTTAAAATGGGAATCTATAAACGGCAATGGAATCATTCATGTAATAAAAAAATAGAGTGATGGGATGAATCCCTCACTCTACTTTAGACAATTAAATCACATATTTAAACAACCAATATTCCTTTGAGTTAGATTTAATGCTATTCTTTGGGGACAAATCATCTTATATGCTTATCATAATTTGATGATGTTCCAAGCATTAATAATTGAATAACGCACAGAATAATGTTTATGCTGCCTATTGAAGCCGGATTTTTTAAATTCACTATAGTTAAAGACATGAAACATGTTTATCCCAATGGAACAAACTATCCTGTTAATGTAACCCCGCTTCATTGGGAATTTTTCAAGAACTACAAAAAACTTTTAGCTACTAAGACGGTGTTAAAATCTGAACCTTTAAAACTATATCCTAATCCAGCTCAAGATGAAATCATCATAGATACAGAAAACAAAATATATACTTGTGAAATTTTTGATATCCTGGGTAAACCTATTTTGATGGCTACAAATCTGACTAATAATACAATTGATGTTCGTTCCATTCCGACTGAGAAATATTTATTAAAAATAATTACCTCCAAAGGAACGCAGACCAATAAATTTATTAAGAATTGATTGGCAATTAATGGGTGTCATTTTATATTTTAAAATCTACTTTGTTTTATGCTCCAAAATCAAACATTAAGGATTATAATAATTTGATAATTTTGAAAGTTTTCCTCCAAAGTCAAAAAAAATTTATTTAATTACCAAATATTGGTAATTTTGTAAAAAAATAAAAGAATGGGCAGAAATACATCCATTTCGTTAGGCGATCATTTTGAAAATTTCGTTTCTATTGCGTTGAAAAGTGGAAGGTATAATAATGCCAGTGAAGTTATTAGAGCAGCGCTACGCCTACTAGAAGATCAGGAAAAGAGCGCCATAGTTTTGGAAAATGCACTAATTGAGGGTGAAGAAAGTGGTTTTGTAATAAACTTCAATCCAGATTTGTTATTAGAAAAACTCCATATTAATCATGGAATTAAATGAATTTAAAAGTATCTGAAAAAGCTCAAAAAGATTTAATAAATATTTGGGAATATACCTTTCAAAAATGGTCTCTGGAACAAGCAGATAAATATTTTAATATTCTTGTTCATGGGATGAATGAAATTTGTAAAAATCCTGATTTAGGTAAAAGTTATGAATATATTAGAAAAGATTATTTTGGTTATAATCAAAAATCTCATATCATCTTCTATAGAATTATTAATAATGAAACCATTGAAATCATTAGAATTCTGCATCAAAAAATGGATTTACATAATAGAATAATAGGATATTAACTCAAATTATATATTGCATTAATTGCTAAAAATATAAAGAATTATTTTCTTTTAATTATGCTCTACTGTTCCACTTCCAATCTCGGATCATATACCCTTTGACACACATCAGCCAAAAGCATTCCTAAAATCGTCATTCCTACTCCCCACATAAATAAGGCCTGTACAACAGTCCAATCACGGTAATAAATGGATTGAAAAAGTAATCTTCCGGTTCCAGGAATACTGAATATGGTTTCGATAACGATGGACCCACCTATGAGAAAAGGTAATGCAGATGCAATCCATCCTAGTACCGGAATGAGCGCTAAGGGCAAAACTTCTTTTTTTAATACATTTTGCTGACTGAGTCCTACACTCAAAGCTCGAAACCAAAATGGTTTTTGCTGCTGATCGATTAATCCCTGACGCGTCATATTATATAAAATAGCAAGCGAAGGCAATACCAAACTGATCAATGGCAAGATCAAATATTGAGGCTGACGAAACCAAATATTGATTGGGCTCATCTCCTGATCACTGATAAACGTACTTGGAAATAATTGTATAAAATTGGGATTACAGAATACTAATAACAACAAACTCGCAATCCAAAAAACAGGTACAGAATGTAATCCTGTTAAGAATAGATTCAAATATTGAGGTAATTTTTTTTGACTTGTTTTTACAGACCAGAATCCCAAATAAATACCCAAACCAAAAATCAATAATATGGCTGGCAATTGTACACACATGGTCCATCCAAATGCTTCATATATTTTGGATGAAACCGGTCGTTGATCTCGTACAGAATATTGAGATTGCGTCATCCATAAATGATATTTATTATTCAAGCCATTCCATCTGGGATTAGGCCAAAAAGATTGCGTTTCATTAGAGATTAACGGATCTACTTTTAGTGGTAAAATACTAAAATAAAATAGTGGAATTTCTTTGGTATTTGTTGTGTGTACCAAAGAATTATCATTAGGATCTTCTGCCTTGATGATATCAGCGTAACTACCGGGAATTTGTTCGATCATCCACAATACAAACAATACCATAAAAAGGCCTAATAGAATTCCTGATATGATTCTTCTAATGATAAATAGTATCATTTTTTGTTTATCGCTTTGTGATCAATGTTGCTACATATCCCGGTTTTAAGGACGTTGGCTTACATGAAATACGTTTGTTGAATGCAATCCGTTCCATGGTAGAAAACAAAAAAATCTGTGGTTGTTCATCATATAAGATTTCCTGAAACCATAGATATGCGTCTTCACGCTCTTTACTGGTGTGCGCATTTCGAATTTGAGTTATCAAACTATCTGTTTGAACCGTAGCAAATCCACATCGATTACTTCCTCCAACATTGGTATTAGAAGAATGCCAGCTTTGAAACGGATCCCATAAGGTATTGGGTTGAGAACTGAGCATGGTTGCTATATCAAATTGTTGATTTTTGACTGCGTCCAATAATAAAGCAGATTCTTTACTTTCGAGATCAATTTGGATTCCTATTTTCTTTGCGTTCTCTTGTAAAACGATACCTAAATTTTTTCCAATTTCTTTGCCCGCAACGAGCATTTTAAATTGTAGTTTGATTTTTTTACCAGCGACGTTTTTATCCAATATGCCGTCTTTATCGGTATCCTTCCATCCTGCCTCCGCTAATAGGTTGGTAGCGTATTCTAAATCATATGCTATGGGTTTAAGTTTTGTATTATAATAAGTTTTAGTTTGGTGCACAGGACCTATAATCCGTTGCGCCAAACCATTAAAATTGGATTGAATAAATAAATCCACATCAATGATGGAAGCTAATGCCTTGCGTACATTTTTTTCATTGAGCCCAGGATTTCGAGTGTTCAATTCCAAATAATAATATTGCATCGTCGTGGGAGTAATAAAATCCAATTGATCGGCATTCGTTTTCTTTAATACATCAAATTGCTTGGCATTGACCTTAGCCATTAAGTCAATCGTTCCATCCTTCAATGAAATAACTGAAGCTGCTTCATCTGGCATGATCCAAAATTCAATTTGATCTGGATATGCCGTCAACATTGGATAATCATTTATATATT